>NZ_JBAGKH010000017.1:0-121706 GCF_036689765.1 Streptomyces poriticola | reverse complement strand
GGTACCTCCGAGGGCACGTCCGAGGGGACCTCGTCGGGTACCTCCGAGGGTACGTCCGAGGGGACCTCCACGGGTACGTCCGAGGGCACGTCCACCGGCACCTCCGAGGGCACGTCCACCGGTACGTCCGAGGGGACCTCGACGGGTACGTCGTCGGGTACCTCCGAGGGGACCTCCACCGGTACGTCGTCGGGTACCTCCGAGGGGACCTCGACCGGTACGTCCGCCGGGTCGTCGGAGGGCACGTCCTCGGGCACGTCCGGTTCCGGTGGTAACGGCGGCTCCACCGGCGGTGATGGTGGCAGCACCGGCGGTAACGGCGGCTCCACCGGCGGTGGCGACAACACCACCCCCGACGGTGGTGGCAACGACAACTCCACCCAGGAGCAGGGCTCCTCCGCGCTGACCGACACCGGCACGGACGCCCCGGCCTCCGACGCCTCGGCGCAGGGCGGCGGGGAGCTCGCCGAGACCGGTGCCCAGGAGATGACGTTCCTGGTGATCGGCGCCGCCACGATGATCGCCGGCGGCATCGGCTTCCGTGTGCTGCCGCGCGTGATGGCCGGCCGCGGCGCGGCCGCTGCCTGACGGTAGCCGCACGCCTACCGAAGGCACGCATGGTGAGGGGCCCGGAGCGCCAGTGCTCCGGGCCCCTCCCGCTGTCTCGGATCAGACGGTCTGGTGGGCCAGCAACGCCACCGCCGCCACCAGCACCGCCAGGAGCGCGATCAGCGCCATCGGGGTCAGACCCGCGAAGAAGTTCTCCTGCTGCAGCCGCTCGCGGTTCGCCCGGCACACGGGGCACCGGCCCTGATTCACGGGCGCCGCGCAGTTCGCGCACACCAACCGGTCGTACGTCATGCGCTCGCCCTCCTTGCACCGGTGCGCCGATTCACGTGTCCAACGCTCACGGCCACGCGAACGTTCCTCTTCCACTGTGCCAGGTTCCGCGCTCCGCTGCGCGTGTTCCACCAGGGGGCCGGACCGGGGACGGGACCGGGGACAAAAGACGCAACCAGCACGCAACCCTGACCGGTGACTGCGGTCCCATACCCACTTCGCGTATGGTCACGCACATCTACCCCCGGCGACCCGTGGTGCATCCGTGATCCGATTCGACAACGTCTCCAAGGTCTACCCCAAGCAGAACCGCCCCGCCCTCAGGGATGTCTCCCTGGAGGTCGAGAAGGGCGAGTTCGTGTTCCTCGTGGGATCCTCCGGCTCCGGAAAGTCCACCTTCCTGCGGCTGGTCCTCCGCGAGGAGCGGGCCAGCCAGGGGCAGGTGCACGTTCTGGGAAAGGACCTCGCCCGCCTGTCCAACTGGAAGGTGCCGCACATGCGCCGCCAGCTGGGGACGGTGTTCCAGGACTTCCGCCTGCTGCCGAACAAGACGGTCGCCGAGAACGTGGCCTTCGCGCAGGAGGTGATCGGCAAGTCGCGCGGCGAGATCCGCAAGTCCGTGCCGCAGGTGCTCGACCTCGTCGGACTCGGCGGCAAGGAGGACCGGATGCCGGGCGAGCTCTCCGGCGGTGAGCAGCAGCGCGTCGCGATCGCCCGGGCCTTCGTCAACCGGCCCAAGCTGCTGATCGCCGACGAGCCCACCGGCAACCTCGACCCACAGACCTCCGTCGGCATCATGAAGCTCCTGGACCGCATCAACCGCACGGGCACCACGGTGGTCATGGCCACACACGACCAGAACATCGTGGACCAGATGCGCAAGCGCGTCATCGAGCTGGAGACCGGCCGCCTCGTCCGCGACCAGGCCCGCGGCGTCTACGGCTACCAGCACTGAGACCGCCCGAGATGCACGCGAAGCTGCACGGAAAGGCATAAGCAGACGCCATGCGCGCCCAGTTCGTCCTGTCGGAGATCGGCATCGGTCTCCGCCGCAACCTGACGATGACGTTCGCCGTCATCGTCTCCGTCGCCCTGTCGCTCGCCCTGTTCGGCGGGTCACTCCTGATGAGTGACCAGGTCAACACCATGAAGGGCTACTGGTACGACAAGGTCAACGTCTCGATCTTCCTCTGCAACAAGAGCGACGCCGAGTCCGACCCGAACTGCGCCAAGGGCGCCGTCACCGAGGACCAGAAGCAGCAGATCCAGACCGACCTCAAGGAGATGTCGGTCGTCGACACCGTGACGTACGAGTCGCAGGACGAGGCGTACAAGCACTACAAGGAGCAGTTCGGCGACTCGCCGCTGGCCAGCTCGCTCACCCCGGACCAGATGCAGGAGTCGTACCGGATCAAGCTGACGGACCCGGAGAAGTACCAGGTGATCGCGACCGCCTTCGACGGGCGCGACGGTGTGCAGTCGGTCCAGGACCAGAAGGGCATCCTGGACAACCTCTTCGAGCTGCTGAACGGCATGAACTGGGCGGCACTGGCGATCATGGCGCTGATGCTGGTCGTGGCGTTGATGCTGATCGTCAACACGGTGCGCGTCTCGGCGTTCAGCCGGCGGCGTGAGACCGGCATCATGCGCCTGGTCGGCGCCTCAGGCTTCTACATCCAGGCGCCGTTCATCGCGGAGGCCGCGGTCGCCGGACTGATCGGGGGCACGGTCGCCTGCGGGTTCCTGGTCTTCGCCCGGTACTTCATCATCGACCACGGGCTCGCCCTGTCCGAGAAGCTGACGCTGATCAACTTCATCGGCTGGGACGCCGTACTGGCGAAGCTGCCGCTCATCCTGGCGACCAGCCTGCTGATGCCCGCGCTGGCCGCGTTCTTCGCGCTGCGCAAGTACCTGAAGGTGTGACACATGCCAAGGGGGCCGTGCGGAGAAGCGCCCGTACGGCCCTCCCCGCTTGTCCTAGACTCACCGCCATGTCAGGTCGTGACCTGTTCTGTCAGCCCCGCCGCATCCGCCACGGGGTCGCCCTGACATTGGTGTTCGCCAGTGTTCTCGTGGCCGGCGCGGCCACCGGCTCGCTGCCCGAGGGCGCGTCGACGCCGACGGCCGAGCCGTCCCGGCGGGCCGCCCCCGCCCGGCACCACGCGGACGTGGCCCGTGCCGCGGCCGAGGCGATGGCCGCCGGTACCTCCCCCGTGGAGGCCGCCGAGCGGGCCGTCAGCCGCAGCGGCGACCGCTGGGGCGCGATCTACTCCCGTGGCGAGTACGAGGAGTTGGCCCAGGCCCTGGACGGCCGGTACACCGGCGTCGGCCTCTCGGCGCGCCGCGAGCACGACGGCCGTATCGAGGTCACGAAGGTGACCCCCGGTTCGCCCGCCGCCGACGCCGGGATCCGCACCGGCGACCGGCTGCGCAGCGTCGACGGTGAGGAGGTCGACGGGCGGCCGGTGACCGAGGTCGTCGCGTTACTCCGCGGCGACTCCGTGAACGCTCCCGCGGGCAGCGCCGTCCGGCTCGGCCTGGAGCGCGGCACGCGCGCGTGGACCGAGACCGTGCACCGGGCCAGTCTGGCCACCCGGCCGGTGACCGAGCGCAGGCTCGCCGGCGGCGCCACCGTCATCAAGGTCGCCTCCTTCACCAAGGGCGCCGGCGACGCGGTGCGGGCCGCGGTACGGCGCGCCCCGGCCGGCGCCGGGATCGTGCTCGATCTGCGCGGCAACTCCGGCGGTCTGGTCGCCGAGGCGGTCACCGCCGCCTCCGCATTCCTCGACGGCGGCCTGGTCGCCACCTACGACGTCGGCGGCGAGCAGCGCGCCCTGCACGCCGAACCCGGCGGCGACACCACCAGACCGCTCGTGGCGCTCGTCGACGGCGGCACCATGAGCGCGGCCGAATTGCTCACCGGTGCCCTCCAGGACCGCGGGCGCGCCGTCGTCGTCGGCTCCCGCACCTTCGGCAAGGGCTCGGTCCAGATGCCGAGCGCGCTGCCCGACGGATCGGTCGCCGAGCTCACCGTCGGGCACTACCGCACCCCCTCCGGCCGCGGCGTCGACGGCACCGGCCTCACCCCCGACCTGGAGCTCGACGCCTCCGGCCCGGCGGCCGTGCGCCGCGCGGAGACGGTGCTCAGCGGCCTGGGACAGTAGCGGCGCACTGGTAAACGGCTTCCCACGGACCCCCTCCGTAGTGCGAAAATGGACGGCACTATGGCTAAGGAAAAAGGGCGCAAGCTGATCGCGCAGAACAAGAAGGCGCGGCACGACTACGCAATCCTCGACACCTACGAGGCCGGTCTGGTCCTCACCGGCACCGAGGTGAAGTCGCTGCGCCAGGGGCGGGCCTCGCTCGCCGACGGCTTCATCCAGATGGACGGGCACGAGGCGTGGCTGCACAACGTGCACGTGCCGGAGTACAGCCAGGGCACCTGGACCAACCACAGCGCCCGCCGCAAGCGGAAGCTGCTGCTGCACCGTTCCGAGATCGACAAGCTGGAGTCGAAGTCCCAGGAGACCGGGCACACCATCGTGCCGCTCGCGCTGTACTTCAAGGACGGCCGGGCCAAGGTCGAGATCGCGCTGGCGCGCGGCAAGAAGGAGTACGACAAGCGGCAGACCCTGCGGGAGAAGCAGGACCGGCGCGAGGCGGAGCGGGCGATCTCGGCGATCCGCCGCAAGCAGCGGGCCTGACCCCGAGGTGCCGCCCCGGCCCTCCGGGCCTCGGGGAGCCGCCCCCATGGGCTCCCGGGACCCCATGGGGGCGTGACCCGGGAATACGCTGGCATGCGTGTGCGTTGGTCACGTACGATGGCATCCGCACCGCGAGGCGGTGCAGCGCGGCCCTCACCGGAGGGTTTGAAAAATCAACATGGGGATGATCGGTTTCGACAGCGGCTGTCGAAGCAGGGGAAGCGTGTCGAGGAAGCGGCCATGATCTCGTAAACCACAGGCCGAAACAAATAATCGCCAACACCAAGCGCGATTCCTCCCAGCAGGCCTTCGCCCTCGCTGCCTGATCTCAGGTAGCAGAGCGAGCCTCCTACACGGGAGTGTCAGCCCGGGCTTGTTCCCGTCCCGGATCCTGGCATCAGCTAGGGAACTCCACCTCTAGACCCGGTCACGGGGTGCAGAGGAACAACCAACAGTGACTGAGCCCGTCGGAGACTTGTCCGCGTGATCTCCGGGGCCGAGAAAATCGCAGCGGACTGCACACGGAGAAGCCCTGATTCCGCACCGTTGGACGCGGGTTCGATTCCCGCCATCTCCACGAGTACGAGGGCGACGTCCGCTCGCGAACAGCGCGAGCGGACGTCGCCCTCGTCGTATGCGCGCGGCTTCGCCGCGCGAAGCGGCGGGCTCCGCCACCCGCGCCCCCGGCAGGTCCTGCCCCGCTCAGGAGCCGCTGCGACGGGCCCCCGGGGGTTGCAGCAGCGCGAGCAGCAGGGCCAGCGCCGCGGCCGTGACCGGAACGCCGTACCCGGCCGTGGGCGACAGCTGCTCCACCGTCCAGCCGCCCGCCGCGCTCCCCCAGGCGATGCCGCCCAGCAACCCCGTCACGGCCAGCGTCATGCCCTCGTTCAGCCTTCCCTCCGGGGTGCGGCGCTGGACCAGCGTCATGGTGGTGACCATCACCGGGGCGGTCGCCATCCCGGCGACCAGCAGGGCGCCCGCCAGCAGCGTGAGCGAGCCGGTGAGCGACGCCGCGAGCAGCGGCAGCCCAAGCAGCGCCGTCATCGCCGCGACACACCAGGGCAGGCGCGACTCGACGGACCCGGCCGGCTTCAGCGCCCCGTACAGCAGACCCGCCGCGCACGAACCGGCTGCCTGGAGCGCCAGTACCGCCCCGGCCGCCGTACGGTGCCCCTGCGCGTCCGCGAAAGCGATCGTGACGACCTCCATGGCCCCGAACACCCCACCCATGGCCAGGCACACCACCAGCAACGGGGGGATGCCGGGCGCCCGCAGCGGGGCCCGGGCCCGAGGGCGCGGCCGGGCGGGCGGCTCGGTGGCGCGCTGCGCGGTGAACAGGAGCATGCCCGTCAGCAGCAGCACCGTCCCGACCAGCGTGCCCGCCTCCGGGAACCACGCCCCGCACACCACCGCGGCCAGCACCGGGCCCAGCATGAAGCAGAGCTCGTCGGCGGCCTGCTCGAAGGAGTTCGCGGTGCGCAGCGCACCGGCGTCGCCACGCAGCAGATGGGCCCAGCGGGCGCGGGCCATCCCGCCGGTGTTCGGAGTGGTGGCGGTGGCGGCGTACGCGGCGAACAGCGTCCAGTCCGGGGCGCCCAGGCGCACACACAGCACCAGGGCCAGCGAGCCGAGGACGGCGAGCAGGGTCGCCGGCCGCGCCACCCGCGCCTGGCCGTACCGGTCCACCAGCCGCGCGGTCCACGGCGCGACCAGCGCGGTGGCGGCCAGACCGGTCGCGGTGACGGCCCCCGCGAGCGCGTACGAGCCCCGGGTGCCGGCGATCATCATGACCGCGCTCACGCTGAACATGCCCATGGGCAGCCGGGCGAGCAGATTGCCGGCCGTGAACGCCCGCGCGCCCGGGGTCGCGAGAAGCCGGCGGTACGGGCCGGGCGGACGCCTGCGGGGGAGGGCAGGACGGTCGCGGGCAGTCCGGCCGCGCGGGCTGCCGACGTGTGTGCTCCGGCCCGGTGGGCTGCCGTTCTGCGTGCTTCGGTCGGGCGGGCCGCCGGACTGTGTGGTCCGGCCCCGCGGGCGGAAGTCGGCGGCGACCAGAGTGTCGGCGGTGACGGTGAGCAGAAGCCCCTGGCGGGGCGGGCGTTGCGGAGCGGTATGCGGCATGCGCCCACCGTCGCCCGCCGGCGATCAGGGCGTCCAACACCTTCTCCGCGTCCATTGACGCACCTGCGTTGTAAATTCGCGGGATGCCGACGTCCGCACCCACCCGTGACCTCGACCCCCGGCTGCTGCGCGCCTTCGTCGCCGTCGCCGAGGAACTGCACTTCACCCGGGCCGCCGCCCGGTTGTACGTGGCCCAGCAGGCGCTCAGCCGCGATGTACGGCGACTGGAGCGGGAGTTGGGCGCCGAGCTGTTCGTCCGGACGACCCGGCAGGTGACGCTCACCCCCGACGGTGAGCGGCTGCTGCCGTACGCCCGGCGGATGCTGCAGACGCAGGAGGAGCTCCTCGCCGCCTTCGGCCAGGCCCGCCCGCTGCTGGTGGACCTCAACTCCCCGGGACTGTCCACCGGGCGCGAGGTACTGCACCGGGCCCGGCGGCTCGCTCCCGACCAGGAACTGATGGCGCGTTACGAGAGCGGGCTGACCCACGCGGCCGCCGAGGTGCTGGCGGGACGGCTCGACGCCTCCTTCGGCCGGTTCGCGGGACTCCCCGCAGCGCTGCGGGCCGGCCTCGGTCACCAGCCGGTCCGGTACGAGCCCATGGCGATCCTCCTGCCCGAGGGCGACCCGCTGGCCCGGCTGCCCGAGGTGCCGCTCGAGGCGCTGGCGGGACGGGCCGTGTACGCCGGTGCGGGCAACCCGCGGACACCGGAGTGGACCGACCTCGCGCACCGACTGTTCGAGGGGCGCGGAATCGAGGTGGCGGCACCCGTTCCGCTGGCCGTGGGGGAGGAGGAGTTCCAGCGGGTCATGGGCCGGTCGGCCGTGCCGGTCCTCGCCGTGGTGGGCTTTCCGGCCATGCCCGGCACGGTGGTCCGCCCGCTCGTCGCTCCCGTACCGCTGTCACCGGTCTCGCTCGTGTGGCGAAAGGGGCTGATACATCCGGCGCTGGACGCGCTGCGGCAGGCCGCGGTCCAGGCCGCGGCCGAGAACGGATGGTTCCGGCGACCCGGAGAGGGGTGGATTCCGGACAGTGATGCGGCCGTGATGTATGTGCAGAACTGACACCCGGCAGCCACAGGTCCCCCGCGTACGCTACATTCGTGGCCCCGAGCACGGTGTGGTACAAGGGGCGCTCGAACCAGGTGGGGGCCGGTTCGGTCGACGGGTGCTCGCAGTCGTGATGCGCACCCGGAAAGGTCCCTGGGGGGAAGTGCGTGCGCATGAACAGTTGGCAGAAAGACGCCCATCCGGAGCGGCCCGAGGCTGCCCGGGGGGCCCACGGGAGCCGCGGGGCCGACGGGGCGTCCGAGACGGGTCCGGAGGATCCCACCGACCTCCTCCCACCGGTCACCGCGACCCGCGCCTTCCCGGAGCCCGGGCATCTCACCCCCGAGCACGACCGTCCTGACTCCGGCCGGTCCATATCCGGCGGCCCCGGCTCGGGCCGGTCCATAGACTCGGGCCGGTCCATATCCGGTGGCCGTGGCTCTGGTGGGTCGGTGTCCGGTGGCCCCGGCTCGGGCCGATCCATATCCGACGGCCCTGGTGACGGCTGGGCGGAGCCCGGCCGCGCCGGCTCGGGCCCGTCCGTAGCCGGCCGCCCTGGTCCCGACGGGGCGCAGTCCGGCCGGCCCGCACCGGGATACGGCCGTACCGGTCACGTTGGTCCCGGTCGGGCGGATGCCGGTCTCGCCGGTTCCGGTCGGGAGGATGCCGGTCTCGCGGGTTCCGGGCGTTCCGGGTACGGCCGTTCCGGTCCGGGCACCGCCGAGGGCGCCCCGTGGGCGGATGCGCCGCGCACCGCCGCGATGCGCGACCCCTGGGAGGACGTCCCCGGCTCGGGCCTCGACCCCGACCCCGGCGCCCGCACCGGTACCGGCCCGGGCGCCACCTCCGCGTCCGGTCACACCCACGATCCGCACGAAGTGACCGTTCAGCTCGATGCCGTACAGCTCGGGGACGGGCTGCTGCGGCGGGCCGAGAGCACCCCCCGCACGGGACCGGCCCACTCCGACGGCCCGGTCTTCGTCGACTCCTCCGGCCGGCGCAGCCGCCGCTTCCGCCGCCTCGGCATAGCCGTCGGCGCGGCCTGCGCCGTCTACGCGGTCGTCATGGCCGCCACGCTGATGTCCGGCAACTCCGACGCGCCCTGGCTGCCGGTGCCGGGCCAGGAGGAGGGGAAGCCGGCCGGGCAGGTCGACACCACGCCGCTGCCCAGGGACTCCACCGAGCCCACCGCCCCCACCGGCGGCACCGCCGGCCCGCAGTCCACGCCCTCACCCGGCGACGCCACGACCCCGGCCGCCCCCGGCGCCGAACCGCCCGCCGCGGGCACCACCGCCGACCCCGAACCCCCCGGCACCACCGCCGACCCCGAGCCGACCGCGGCCCGCAACAGTCCCGCACCCGGCGGTGGCGGCGAGGCCGAACCGGACCCGGGCCAGTCGTCGCAGGAGCCGGACCCCGGGCCGGCCGACCCGACCCCGACGGGTGACGGCACCTCACCGGGCCCCTCCCAGTCCACCCCGGCCGGGGGCGGAGCCTCGGGCGGCGACGACGGCACCGGCGGCGGCGATGCCGGCGTGGCCGCCGACGGTGCGCAGGCCCCGGCCCCCTTGGCCGCCGGTCCCGACACGCCCGTCACCCACACGGGCGCCCGCACGTCCCCCTCCCCGTCCCCGGAGTACACCCTCTGATGGCATCCCGCACCCGCCGTCACCGGGCCGCGATCGGAGCCCGCGACGGCTCCCCGCGGCGCCGCCTGCCCCTGCGCCTGCTGCTGCCGCTGCTCGTCCTCGTCGCCCTGATGGCGATGCTGATGCTGCGCGGCTACGTACACAGCGAGATCCTCGCCGACCACCGCGTCCGCCCGCCCGCCGCCACCGACCAGGTCCCGCAGAAGATCCTGGAGGGCGGCCCGGTCATCGACACCCGCAGCGGCCGCACCGAGAGCCTCGGCGTCCCCGACCACCGACTCGTCCTCACCTTCGACGACGGACCGGACCCGACCTGGACCCCGAAGGTGCTGGACGTGCTCAGGAAGCACGACGCCCACGCCGTCTTCTTCGTCACCGGCACCATGGCCTCCCGCTACCCGGACCTGGTCCAGCGCATGGTCGACGAGGGCCACGAGGTCGGCCTGCACACCTTCAACCACCCCGACCTCTCCTACCAGTCCAGGGAACGCATCGACTGGGAGCTGTCGCAGAACCAGCTCGCCATCACCGGCGCCGCGGGCATCCGCACCTCCCTGTTCCGCCCGCCGTACTCCTCGTTCGCCGACGCCATGGACAACGAGTCCTGGCCGGTCACCGAGTACATCGGCGCCCGCGGCTACATCACCGTCGTCAACAACACCGACAGCGAGGACTGGCAGCGGCCCGGCGTCGACGAGATCATCCGCCGCGCCACCCCGAAGGACGGCGCGGGCGCCATCGTCCTGATGCACGACTCCGGCGGCGACCGCAGCCAGACCGTCGCCGCGCTCGACCGGTTCCTGCCGGACATGAAGGAACAGGGCTACGAGTTCGACAACCTCACCGAGGCCCTGGACGCGCCCAGCGCGCACAGCCCGGTCACCGGCGGCGAGCTGTGGAAGGCCAAGGCCTGGATCTTCCTGGTCCAGGCGTCCGAGCACATCACCGACGGACTCGTGGCCGGGCTCGCGGTCATCGGCTTCCTGGTCATCGCCCGCTTCGGGCTGATGCTGCTCCTCTCCGGCATCCACGCCCGCCGGGTGCGCCGCCGCGACTTCCGCTGGGGACCGCCGGTCACCGAGCCGGTCTCGGTGCTGGTCCCGGCGTACAACGAGGCCAAGTGCATCGAGAACACCGTCCGTTCCCTGATGGACAGCGACCACCCCGTCGAGATCCTGGTCATCGACGACGGCTCCACCGACGGCACCGCCCGCATCGTGGAGGCGATGGGACTGCCGAACGTCCGGGTGGTCCGCCAGCTCAACGCGGGCAAACCGGCCGCACTCAACCGCGGCCTGGCCAACGCCCGCCACGACATCGTCGTGATGATGGACGGCGACACCGTCTTCGAGCCGTCCACCGTCCGCGAACTCGTCCAGCCCTTCGGCGACCCGAGGGTCGGCGCGGTCGCCGGCAACGCCAAGGTCGGCAACAAGGACTCCCTGATCGGCGCCTGGCAGCACATCGAGTACGTGATGGGCTTCAACCTCGACCGCCGTATGTACGACGTCCTGCGCTGCATGCCGACGATCCCGGGCGCGGTGGGCGCCTTCCGCCGCTCCGCCCTGGAGCCCATCGGCGGCATGAGCGACGACACCCTCGCCGAGGACACCGACGTCACCATGGCGCTGCACCGGGACGGCTGGCGCGTGGTCTACGCCGAGAACGCCCGCGCCTGGACAGAGGCGCCGGAGACCGTCCAGCAGCTGTGGTCCCAGCGCTACCGCTGGTCGTACGGCACCATGCAGGCGATCTGGAAGCACCGTCGGGCAGTGATCGACAAGGGCCCCTCCGGCCGCTTCGGCCGCGTCGGCCTGCCCTTCGTCTCCCTCTTCATGGTCCTGGCCCCGCTGCTCGCCCCTCTGATCGACATCTTCCTCCTCTACGGCATCATCTTCGGCCCCACGGAGAAGACGATCGCGGCCTGGCTGGGCGTCCTGGCGATCCAGGCGGTCTGCGCGGCCTACGCCTTCCGCCTCGACCGCGAACGCATGACCCACCTGATCTCGCTGCCGCTGCAGCAGATCCTCTACCGCCAGCTGATGTACGTGGTGCTGCTGCAGTCCTGGATCACCGCCCTCACCGGTGGTCGGCTGCGCTGGCAGAAGCTGCGCCGCACCGGTGTCGTCGAGGCGCCCGGCGGCGCGCCGTCGACGCCCCGGCAGCGCACGGGCAGCGGCGACGACCACCGGAGGCCGGTGGCATGACCCACGCACCCGGACACCCGGCCGGCACGGGCACATCTCCGGAGCCGTTCCGGGAGCCGTTCCCCGCCGTCCCGGACCAGCGGACGCCGGACCCCGAACCCGCCCCCGCTCCCCCCGGCGCGCGCAAGCCGGGCCGCGACCGGTACCTCGACCTGCTGCGCTCCCTCGCCCTGTTCCGCGTCGTCGTCTACCACCTCTTCGGCTGGGCCTGGCTGACGGTGCTGTTCCCGTCGATGGGGGTGATGTTCGCGCTGGCCGGCTCGCTGATGGCGCGTTCGCTCAGCCGCCCCGCGCTCGGCGTGATCAGGAGCCGGATCCGCCGTCTGCTGCCCCCGATGTGGGCGTTCGGCGCGGTCGTGCTGACGCTGCTGTTCGCGGGCGGCTGGAACCCGGCCGACGACCCGGACCACGGCGACACCTGGGGCCTGCTCGGCCTGGTCAACTACCTGGTCCCGATCGGCGCCCCGCCCTTCCCCTGGCACATCGGCTCCCCGTCCGGCCTGCTGGACGACACCTGGGCGGTGCAGGCCGCCGGCCCGCTGTGGTACCTGCGCGCCTACCTGTGGTTCGTGATCGCCTCCCCGCTGCTGCTGTGGGCCTTCCGCCGGGCCCCCTGGCCGACGCTGCTCGCGCCGCTCGGCCTGACCGCGGTCGTCGGCACCGGCCTGGTCACCGTCCCCGGCGAGACCGGCAACGCGGTCACCGACTTCGCGGTGTACGGCGGCTGCTGGGTGCTGGGCTTCGCCCACCACGAGGGCCTGCTGAAGCAGATCCCGCGGTACGTCTCCGTCTCCTGTGCGTCGCTGGTCATGGCCTTCGGACTGTGGTGGGCCTCGAACCACCTCGGCGCCGACGGCTGGGACCTCAACGACATCCCGCTGGCCCAGGCCACCTGGTCCTTCGGCTTCGTCGTGATCCTCCTCCAGTACTCCCCGTCCTGGCAGGAGCTCCCGGGCCGGCTGAAGAAGTGGGACCGGCTGGTGACCCTCTCCAACAACCGCGCGGTCACCGTCTACCTGTGGCACAACCTGCTCATCATGGCCACGGTCCCGGTCATCGACCTCGTCTACAAACTGCCCTTCATGCAGAACGCGCAGGCGGCGGACGCCCTCGGCACCACCTACCAGCTGTGGATGTTCTGCCTCGTCTGGCCCCTGATCGGTCTGACGATCGTCGCGGTGGGCTGGCTGGAGGACCTCGCCGCCAAGCGCCGCCCTCGCCTGTGGCCGAACGGCGCACGGCGCGGCGGCTCCCGAGGCGGGAACGGTCGTTCGATATCAAGGCGATGAGCCCAGAGCACGCGCCAGGCCCACCGGCTTGGAGTCACCGCTCTCCCAAGGGGTTCATCAGGTCCCTCCTTCGTGGATACCCCTGCCTTCAGGCAGGGCGAAACGAAGCTCCTGCGGAGCAGCGCAGGGAAAGCCGGTCCGCCGTCGGGACGGACCGGCGTCCATCCCCAGCCACCCACGCTCTGCCGCAAGTTGACGGGGTAGTACAACGGAGTACTCCGGGCGGGCGGTCGGCGACGAAGCGGAAACTCCTACGGCGCGAGCCGTAGGAATCCCCCTCCTTCAGGAGGGGGAGGAAGTCAAGTCGTACTTCTACGGCGCCGTGCATGCACCGAGGACTTCGGCGACACCTCCACGGCCGGGGACGACTTCTGCCACCCGCCTGTGCGGCGATCGGGGTTGGTGGAGCAGTCGACCGCGACGGACTCGCTGCGCGAGGGCAGGTCGTAGATGTGATCGGACGGATTGTCCGCGCACTTCCTACGACGGCGGGACCTACGGCACCGCACCCACCAAGGGGCGACGCCACCAGGACCGAGCGGCTGACCGAGCACGACGGCACCACCGCCACGTACCAGGTCAGCGGCATCACCGAGTACGACCGGTTCGGCCGCCCCACCGCCCAGACCGACGCGGGCGGTGCCCGGACCACCACGGCGTACACCGACGTCAACGGGCTGATCTCACAGACCGAGCACACCAACGCCCTCGGCCATGGCACGACCACCGACTACGCCCCCGCCTGGGGCCAGTCCACCGGCCAGACCGACCCCAACGGCAAGCGCACCGACCTCGCTTACGATCCGCTCGGCCGACTGGTCTCCGTGTGGCTGCCCGACCGGGCCAGGACGACGATCCCGACTACCTGCCCGGCATGGAACTGAGCCTGGCCAAGGGCGGCAGCACGGTCAGAGCCACGCGGGGGCTCCCTGGAACTGGGTCAAGGGCTACAAACTCGCGAAACGCGTCAAGGGCCTCGTCGGCGACCTCATCAGCGGCGTCAAGAACGTCTGGAAGAACTCCAAGGCACTCGGCAAGGCCAAGGACACGCTCAAAGCGGTGCGAGAAAAGACCAAGGCTGCCGTGGCCAAGGCCAAGGAGCGGCTGATCAAGTGCCACAGCTTCCTGCCCGGCACCAGGGTCCTGCTCGACGACGGCACCACCAGACGGATCGAGGACGTCGAACTCGGCGACAGGGTCACCGTCACCGACCCGGACACCGGTGGGACCGTCACCCGCGAGGTCGTCGGCACCATCGTCACCGAGGACGACAAGTACTTCGTCGACCTCACGATCGACACCGGCGGCGATCCGGCCTCGCTGACCTCCACGACCACCCACCCCATCTGGGTGCGGTCGGAGAACCGGTGGCTCGAGGCCGGCGACCTCGAGCCCGGCAGGACGTCCGCCCCTTCCAGAAGCGCCAGCGCACCCACGATCTCACGGTCAGCGGGATCCATACGTACTATGTGCTCGCGGGGGGTGCGCCAGTCCTGGTTCACAACTGTAATGGTGTCTCTATTTATAGGACGCCGAAGGTTGATGACATGGCGCATGAGTTGGAGCGTGGCCCCAACCCGGCATCGCATCAAGATGGCGACGCTTCGGTCTATCTCGGGGAGAAGAGCGTGGCGAAGGAATATCAGAATCGCGGCTCCTGTGCGAATGGGTCAATTCGTTGCGACATGCGCGAGGATTTCCTCAAGGGATTCTCGGACACCGTACTCCGGTATGACCGTAAGGGGCCTGGAGGTTCCGCAAGAATCGAGTTCGTGATCCCAGTTGGGCGACTTGATCGATTCAACGAGCTTACGCTACGTAGAGTGTGGGAGCCCGGGAATGGGTGACGGCATGGTGCGGGTTGACGAAGAGCTGGAAGTGGTCGTGTCTGCGACTACGGCATGGGGGGTCAAGGTGACCACTCGGGATGGAGTGGAGGGGTTTATCGACAACCTCAAAATTCCGTCATGGCTAGCTCGGGAGGAACTGCCAGTGAGCGGCACATCTCTACGGCAACGTCAGCGGACGGGGGCGGCCGGGCAGGGAGGTGGTCCGTCGCCGCCGGAGTGTGTCGTCTTGTCGTTCTCCAGGCTGCCGAGTGCATTGCTGAGGGTGTCGATGGCGTCGCGCTGGAGTCGGAGTCTTACGTGAGCGTAGACGGTGGCGGTGACGCCGATGTGGGCGTGGCCGAGGAGTTCCTTGATGACGACGAGGTCGACGCCCTGTTCCAGGAGCAGGGTCGCGGTCGAGTGCCGGAGATCATGGAACCGGATCGTCCGGAGCCTTGCGCTGTGGATGAGGCGACGGAAGCGGCGGGTGAGGTTGGTGGGGTCGAGCGGCCTGCCCTTCGGGGTGGTGAAGACGAGCCTGTTGTCCAGCCAGCCCGTTCCGCCTGCCTGACGTTCTTCCCGCTGCCGTCCTTGGTGGATCTTGAGGGAGTTGATGCACTCGGCGGGGAGGGCGATGCGGCGTTCGGAGGCGAGGGTCTTGGTGTTCAGGACGGTCAGGCCTTGGGGCTGCGGGTGCTCTGGAGGGAGCGGTGGATGGTGGCGGTGCCGCCGTCGAGGTCGAGGTCTCCCCAGTGGAGGCCGAGGAGTTCGCCTTTACGGACGTTCGGAGATCGGCTGTGGGGTGAAATCCGGTGTCGGCGCGGGGCAGCCCCCGTATGCTGGCCCTGGTAGCGGCATCCCATCCCGTGGAGGTCCCGATGAGCACACCTGAGGCGGAGTACTCCGGCTACCCACCGCTTCGGCCCCGCGTTTCGGTCGAGGAGCTGCTGGCCGCGAAGAACACCCAGCCGATCCGGTCCCTGGACGACCTCGCCGCCGACACCTTCGAGTCGGATGAGGAGCTGGAGGAATTCCTGGCCTTCACGCACGCCGAGCGTCACCGCGACGTCGCCTGAGCCGCTGCAAATGCAACCTGCCATCCTCGACACCGACGTCGCCTCGCTGTCCCACAAGCGCAAGCTCACCGGCCCGCTCGCCACCAGGCTGATCGGCCGCAAGCCGCTGATCACCTTCGTGACCTTCGGTGAACTGACCAAGTGGACCGAGATCCGTCACTGGGGGACCCGCAGCCGCCAGGAACTCGCCGACTGGCTCTCCGGCATCCCGATCCTGCCCGGCGACGAAGCCGTGGCCGCGACCTGGGGCCGCCTGTCAGCCGCGGGCATCCAGCGCGGACGACCACGCCCGATCAACGACATGTGGATCGCGGCCCGCGCCCTCGCCTACGACCTGCCGCTGGCTACGCTCAACGTCAAGGACTACGAGGACTTCCGAACCCACCACAGTCTGCGCATCCTCGGCACGGAGTAGCCGCTCGCCGTTGGCGCAGTCGGACCGGCTCCCGGACGAGGCAGCGGCCCGTGACCGGGCTGATCGGAAACGGGCTGTCGGCGCGTCGCCTCCGACGGGGAGCGAAGCCGGCCTTCTCCGAGCGGCGAACCCGCCCCGCCCCGGCCCCGCACTACCGGATCGGCGGACGGCCGAGCCGCCGCGAGGCCCACCGCTGGCTGAGGGGTCAAGACTCTTGGCGGCGGTAGTGACGGCGACAACCACGAACAACCCCGGCCGAACCCGCACCTCAGCGGACCGCAGAATATCGCTTGACCTGCGAAAACGATTGGCAGCAACGCTGACGGCAACGTCAGCGGATGATGGACCGATGCTCTCCGAGTGGCCGGATCGCGCGGACAGCGCAGCCCGGACCCGCAGGAAGAGGCGGCCGAGCATGCCTGACACCGGCACGCCGGCCCGGAAGCAGCGACGGCAGCAACCACGGATTCCCCCGTACCACCACGGACACCAGCGGAACGCAGATCACGCTCGTGGTGTGCCGGCCACGACCGATGAGTCCGGGCCGTTCGCGGAGTCTGGGTGAGTGAAGGATTCGTCACCGCCCCCATTCCGGAGGATGCATGCCCACCGATGCGAGCGCCCCCGCCACCGCCCGTTCCCTTCAGGTGCCCGGCGCACGTCTGTACTACGAGGTGCGCGGCGAGGGACCGCTCATCGTGCTGGTCGGGGCCCCGATGGACGCCGCCGCCTTCGCCCCGCTGGCCGAGTTGCTCGCCGTCGACCACACGGTGCTCACCACCGATCCGCGCGGCATCAACCGCAGCAGGCTCGACGACCCCGAGGAGGACTCGACTCCACAGCTGCGCGCCGACGACCTGTCCCGGCTGATCGCCCAGGTCGGCGCGGGACCGGCCACCGTGCTGGGCTCCAGCGGCGGTGCCGTCAGCGCGCTGGCCCTCGTCCAGGACCACCCCGAGCAGGTGCACACCGTCGTGGCCCACGAACCCCCGGTGATCGAGCTGCTGGAGGACCGGGAGCAGCTGCGCACCGGTACCGAGGAACTCGTCGCCACCTACCTCGCCGGCGATGTGACGGGGGCCTGGAGGAAGTTCTTCGCCCAGGCCGGCATCACGATGCCCGAGCCGCTGATCGAGGAGATGTTCGGCGGGGAGCGTGACCCGCGGCAGGTGGCGGACGAACGCCGCTGGTTCGCCCACGAGATGCGCCTCTCCACCTACTGGCAGCCAGACGTGTCGGCCCTGCGCGCGGCGGCCACCCGCGTCGTGGTGGGCGTCGGCGACGACTCCGCCGGTGAGCTCTGCGACCGGACGTCCCGGGCGCTCGCCCGGTCGCTGGGCGCGGAGCCGACCTCCTTCCCCGGTGGCCACACCGGGTTCGTCGAGACCCCGGACGCCTTCGCCGACCGACTGCGGTCGGTCGTGGGTGACGGCTGAGACAGCACGGCGGGCGCGCTTCCGGCCCCGACACCTCGTCCCGGGTCGGCGGCGCGCGCGGCGGCGAAGGGGGTGTGTGGAAGACTTCCCGAGTCGGGTCGTGAGAGCAGGGACAGGCCGGGGGAGATGGTGCGGACGTGAGCGGGCGGCAGGTGCAGGAGATGCTGCGGCGGATGGCGAGCGGTACGCCCGTGGAGCTGACCAGCCGGATGGCGTCCGTGAAGAAGCTGGCCCGGCTGGCCGGGATCGCACAGCAGTTCGGGTACGAGTATGCCGATGTGCGGCAGGGCTCCGGTCTCAACGGTGCGATCACCATGCTGCTCGTACCCGACCCCGGCCCCGAGGCCCGGGCCCGCGCCGCACAGAACTGGGCGCAGTACCCGAACGCGGGCGACGGGGTCTCCGTGCCGCCCGTGCCGCCGGAGTCGTACGAGCTGCTGAAGACCCGGATCAACTACGACTACACCGGCAAGATCGCCGAGCGCGGGATGAGCTACGGCGCACTCGGCGCCACCATGGGCTGCGCGGCGCTCACCCTTCGGCTCGGCGGTGAGTCCGGCGACTACGTCCTCGCCGGCGGGCTGTGGCTCGGACTGCTCGTGCTCATCGGAGTCGCCTTCCTCGTCAACCGGAAGCGCAACGCCAGGTTCGGGGCCCGGTTGCAGCAGCTCGGGTTCGTGCCGGTGAGGGAGGGGACGGGCCGGGTGCGGTACCTCCCGCCGGGCACGGCGGGAGCCTACCCGGCTCCGCCGCCCGGTCCGGGTGGCCACGCCGGTCCGCCCGCGCCGGGGGCGTACGCTCCGCCGTCCGTCCCGGGCCAGTACCCGGGTGCGCCCGCCGCCGGCCCCTACGCCGGGCAGCCCTCCCCGTCCGCGCCTGGCCCGTACCCCGGTCAGCCCGCGTCCGTGCCTGGCCCGTACGCCGGTCAGCCCGCCCCTGGCCCGTACGCCCCCGGCCCGTACGCCTCGCAGGGACAGCCCCCGCAGCAGCCTCAGCCGCCCTCCGGCCCGCCCCGGCAGAGCCCCCACTGGCAGCCCCCGCAGGGCTGACCGCGTCGCCGGGAGACCCTCGAGGATCCGGTGACCTCTCATCGCGCTCCGGGGGAGGGTGAGAGCAAAGTTCCCTCGCGGTCACCCGCAGCCACAGTGCGGAAACGCGCTCTCCCTACCTTCGGTTCTCGGCCACACCTGAGCCCCGGAGCCCGTGGAGGCGTGATGACAGCCCCGAGTACCGTCCCGAGCACACCCCCCGCACCCCGACGGGGGTCCCGTTGGATCGAGGAGTGGGACCCCGAGGACGAGGTCTTCTGGGAGGCGAAGGGCAAGCACGTCGCCCGGCGGAACCTGACCTTCTCGGTGATCTCCGAGCACATCGGGTTCTCCGTGTGGAGCATGTACTCGGTGCTCGCGCTGTTCATGGGCCCCGCGTACGGCATCGACCCGGCAGGCAAGTTCTTCCTCGTCGCCGTGGCCTCCCTGGTGGGTGCGGTCCTGCGGGTGCCGTACGGCTTCGCCGTCGCCCGGTTCGGCGGCCGGAACTGGACGGTCTTCAGCGCGGGGCTGCTGCTGGTGCCGACCACCGCGCTGCTGTTCGTCATGGAGCCCGGCACCTCGTACACCACCTTCATGATCGTGGCGATTCTCACCGGTGTCGGCGGGGCCAACTTCGCCTCCTCCATGACCAACATCAACAACTTCTATCCGCAGCGCCTCAAGGGCTGGGCCCTCGGCATGAACGCGGGCGGCGGCAACATCGGCGTCGCCGTGGTGCAGCTGCTCGGACTGCTGGTCATCGGCGTCGTCGGCGCCGGGCACCCGCGGGTGCTGCTGGCCGTGTACGTGCCGCTGATCGTGGTCGCGACCGTGCTCAGCGTCCGCCGTATGGACAACCTGGCGCCGGTGAGCAACGACACCGGCGCGTTCAAGGAGGCCGTGCGGGAGACCCACACCTGGATCATGTCCTTCCTGTACATCGGCACCTTCGGCTCGTTCATCGGGTACGGCTTCGCCTTCGGCCTGGTGCTGCAGAACCAGTTCGGCCGCACGCCGCTGCAGGCGGCCTCCCTCACCTTCATCGGTCCGCTGCTGGGCTCGCTGATCCGGCCCGTCGGCGGCCGGCTCGCCGACCGGATCGGCGGGGCGAAGGTCACCCTGTGGAACTTCGCGCTGATGGCCGTCGCCGCCGCCTTCGTCGTCCTCGCCTCGGTGCAGCACTCGCTGGGGCTGTTCATCGGCGCGTTCATCGCGCTGTTCGTCCTCACCGGCATCGGCAACGGCTCGACGTTCAAGATGATCCCCGGCATCTACGGTGCCAAGGCCGCCGCGCAGGGCCTGGCCGGCGAGGCCGCGTCCGTCTACACCCGCCGGATGTCCGGCGCCTCGATGGCCCTGATCGGCGCGGTCGGCGGGCTCGGCGGGCTCGGCATCAACCTGGCGCTGCGCCAGTCCTTCCTCACCGTGGGCAGCGGCACCGGCGCGTTCGTCGCCTTCCTCGGCTACTACGGCGTGTGCTTCCTCGTCACCTGGGCGGTATACCTTCGCCGGTCGGAGCCCGGCACGCCGGGTCTGCCGGCCACGCCCGAGACAAAGCGTCAGCCCAGCTATGCCCAGGTGTGATCGAGTGTGACGTAACACGTGCGACATACACCCGAACCGAGCCTGTCACGAGCCGTTGACAGGCTCGGTCGGCACGTGAACGGCGCTTGGAAGTGAACGACCGGATCGGGGCAACAGCCATGGACGACCGACAGCAGCGACCGGACCAGGGCCCCCTGGCCGGCTTCACCGTGGGGGTGACCGCCGCCCGCCGTGCCGACGAACTCGGCGCGCTTCTCCAGCGGCGCGGCGCGGCGGTCATGCACGCCCCCGCACTGCGGATCGTGCCGCTCGCCGACGACAGCGAGCTGCTCGCCACGACCAAGGAGATCATCGACCGGGTGCCGGACGTCGTCGTCGCCACGACCGCGATCGGCTTCCGCGGCTGGGTCGAGGCCGCCGACGGGTGGGGGTTCGGCGAGGCCCTGCTGGACCGGCTGCGCACCGTGGAGCTGCTGGCCCGCGGCCCCAAGGTCAAGGGCGCGGTGCGGGCCGCCGGGCTGACCGAGGCGTGGTCGCCGATGTCGGAGTCGCTGGCCGAGGTGCTGGACCGGCTGCTGGAGGAGGGCGTCGACGGCCGGCGCATCGCGGTCCAGCTGCACGGCGAGCCGCTGCCCGGGTTCGTGGAGGCGCTGCGGGCGGGCGGCGCCGAGGTGGTCGGGGTCCCCGTATACCGATGGCTGCCGCCGGAGGACATCGGCCCCGTCGACCGTCTCCTGGACGCCGCCGTATCCCGCGGGCTGGACGCGCTGACCTTCACCAGCGCCCCGGCCGCCGCCTCCCTGCTGTCCCGCGCCGAGGAGCGCGGCCTGCTGCCCGAACTGCTCGCCGCCCTCGGCCACGACGTGCTGCCGGCCTGCGTCGGCCCGGTCACCGCACTGCCGTTGCAGGCGCGCGGTATCGACACCGTGCAGCCCGAGCGGTTCCGGCTCGGCCCGCTCGTCCAGCTGCTCTGCCAGGAACTCCCCGCCCGTGCGCGGTCCCTGCCGCTGGCCGGGCACGAGGTGGAGATCCGCGGGCACGCGGTACTGGTGGACGGCGAGCTCAAACCCGTACCGCCCGCCGGGATGTCCCTGCTGCGGGCACTGTCCCGGCGGCCCGGCTGGGTGGTGCCCCGCGCGGAGCTGCTGCGCGCGCTGCCCGGTGCCGGTCGGGACGAGCATGCGGTGGAGACGGCGATGGCCCGGCTGCGCTCCGCCCTCGGGGCGCCGAAGCTGATCCAGACCGTGGTCAAGCGCGGCTACCGGCTCGCCCTGGACCCGGTCGCCGACACCAAGTACGTCGGCGCCTGACGCGTCTGCGGTCTGCCGTCCCGCCGACGCCTGGTAGGCGCGGTGCCCGACGTGTCTGCGGTCCGCCGTCCCGCCGACGCCTGGTACGCCCGGTGCCCGACGCGTCTCCCGTCCGCCGCCCCCGGTACGCTCGGCGCCCGACGCGTCCGCCGGTGTCGAGTCCGCCGGCACCACCCGCGTCCCGGCCATGTCCGCCGGCCTGCCGGCCCAGGTCCGCCCGCGCCGCCCGCGTCCCGACGGCTGCCGGCCGGACGTCCGCCCGCGTCCGTCCGCGTTCGGCCGTGCCTGACTGGCGCGCCGACGTCGGACCGGCCTCTGTGCCGGCGTCGGACCGGCCTCTGTGCCGACGTCGGTCCGCCTCCGTGCGTGCCGCCCGGCCGGTATGGGGGCTTCCGGTGTGCGGCGCGGACGGGCACTGTGGATGCAGAACGGTCCCTCCTTCCCGCGAACGTTTCGCTTCCCTCACTCCTGCTGGGGAACTCCTAGGCGGTGACAGGCACATGGCACTGGGTACGGCGACCTCCCCGTACGAGCTGCGGTTCGACACCGGGCGGATCTGTCTGGACCTCCTCGCCACCACCCACCCGGTGGAACGGCTCGGCTCCGCCGAGGTACTGCGGGCCTGGATCACCGGATCCGGACTCGTCCCGCCCGGGACCGAGCTGGCCCACGCCGACGCCTCCTGGCTGACCGCGTTCCGGGAACTGCGTGCCCAGACCGCCCGGTTGGTGCGGGCCCCCACGGCGTCCGGCATCCTTCCGTACGACCGCGCGCTCGCCCGCGTCAACGACCTCGCCCGTGCCGCGCCCCCGGCTCCGCGCGCGGTGCGCGGCGCGGACGGTGCCCTGGTCCGGGAGCTGAGCGCACCGCCCGAGTGCACCGCCCTGCTGGCCGTGGTCGCCCGGGACGCCGTGGAGCTGCTCACCGACCCGGTTGCACGGGCCGCCCTGCGCCAGTGCGAGGGCGACAACTGTCCGATCGTCTACCTGGACACCTCCCGGGGCCGTCGCAGGCGCTGGTGCTCCAGCGAGATCTGCGGCAACCGCGAGCGCGTCGCCCGCCACCGCCGCCGTACCGCCGCCCTCGCCCGCGCATGACGGACGGCCGACGCCCGGGAGGCATGTGATCTCGGCAACACCCGCTCCGTCCGGGCCGCCCCGCCCGCGTCCGACGACGGGCGGCAATGTGCGGGAAATGTAAAGGAGATGGGGGAGATATATGGCCCCATGTCCCGCTCAGGACGGCGCCCTCGGAAAACTTGCGGCTTCCTTTGAACACCCCGCGCCCCGTGTCCGTACCGGATGGGCGAGCGACCGACTCGGGGGAACCCCCGGACATCGGAGGTGGGCGTGCGCAAGGATCCCGTCGTGGCCAAGGAACGTGGAGCGAGGGCCCGACATCGCATGTCTTCCCAGCCCTCGGAACCCGACGAGGAGCTGATGCGTGCGCTGTACCGGGAGCACGCCGGACCGCTGCTGGCGTATGTGCTGCGACTGGTCGCGGGGGACCGGCAGCGCGCCGAGGACGTGGTGCAGGAGACGCTCATCCGTGCCTGGAAGAACGCCGGTCAGCTCAATCGGGCGACCGGTTCGGTACGCCCCTGGCTGGTGACGGTCGCCCGGCGCATCGTCATCGACGGCCACCGCAGCCGGCAGGCCCGGCCGCAGGAGGTCGATCCGTCGCCGCTGGAGGTCATCCCCGCGGAGGACGAGATCGACAAGGCGCTGTGGCTGATGACGCTGTCTGACGCGCTCGACGACCTGACCCCGGCCCACCGGGAGGTGCTCGTCGAGACGTACTTCAAAGGGCGTACCGTCAACGAGGCGGCGCAGACCCTGGGAATACCCAGCGGCACCGTCCGCTCCCGGGTGTTCTACGCCCTGCGTTCGATGAAGCTGGCTCTGGAGGAGCGGGGGGTGACGGCGTGATGAGCGAGTACGGGGGTTTTCCGGGATTCGGCGCGGGTGGCACGGGTAATTCTGGCCCCATGGGCCCCATGCAGGGATCACCTCAGGGATCACCGGTGCCGAACGAACACGAGACCGTCGGCGCCTACGCCCTCGGCATCCTCGACGACGCCGAGGCGACCGCCTTCGAGACGCACCTCGCGGGCTGCGAGTGGTGCGCCCAGCAGCTCGACGAGCTCGCCGGGATGGAACCGATGCTGGCCGCGCTGGCGGACCTGCCGGGCTCCGGCACGCCCGCGGTCGGCGATTCGCTGTCCGCCCGGCCCGCCCCGCGGCTGGCGGAGAAACTCGTCGACGAGGTCGCCGAGCGCCGCGCCCGCAAGAAGCGCCGCAACCTCTACCTGGTGGGCACGGCCGCCGCGCTGATCATCGGCGGCCCGTTCGCCGCCGTGGCGACGACCGGCGGCGACGGCGGCGACGGCGGCGGTGGCGGCAACCGTACGACCGAGGCTGCCCCGGAGGCCGGTCCAGCCCAGTCCGCCTTCGCCGAGATGCCCGACCGGGTCAGCGCGACCGACCCGAGCACCGAGGTCAGCGCGACCGTGGCGCTGGAGAAGAAGGCCTGGGGCACCCACGCCGTCCTGGAGCTGAAGAACGTCAAGGGCCCGCAGAGGTGCGCGCTGATCGCCGTCGGCGAGAACGGCGAGCGGGAGACCGTCACCTCCTGGTCGGTCCCGGACTGGGGCTACGGCATCCCCGA
Organism: Streptomyces poriticola; assembly: GCF_036689765.1. Lineage (NCBI taxonomy): Bacteria > Bacillati > Actinomycetota > Actinomycetes > Kitasatosporales > Streptomycetaceae > Streptomyces > Streptomyces poriticola. The sequence goes on along the minus strand of NZ_JBAGKH010000017.1, from coordinate 97,538 downwards.
CGCCACCACCGAGCAGGCCAAGAAGCCGCTCTACGTGCACGGTGGCGCCGCCTTCGAGCCCAACGAGATCGACCACTTCGAGGTGATGACCTTCGACGGGAAGAAGCTGGTGGAGGTCGACGCATAGCCGGGCTCCGGGCCCGGCTCGTGACCGGGCCCATGGACAGGCCGTAGCCTCCGGCGGCCCCCTTCGCGTACGGTTGACGGCTGCCCAGCACGTCAGAAGGGGGCCCGGTGGCCGCACAGGCGCAACAGGAATCAGCGGTCGGCTCGGTTCACGACTCCGTACGCGACCGAGAGATCGGCGTGGAACAGGAACACCTGGACCGGGTGTACCGCCGCCTGGAGGAGAAGATCCACGAGGCCGAGTTCCTGATGGACGACGCCGCCCGGCGCGCCCAGGTCGGCACGCCCGGCGCGCTGGCCGAGCGGGACGCACAGGTCTTCCGGGCGGGCATCCACCTCAACCGGCTGAACAACGAGTTCGAGGACTTCCTCTTCGGCCGGATCGACCTGCTGCAGGGCAGGGACGGCAAGAAGGGCCCGGACGGCGCGTACACCGCGGTCGAGCCCGCCGAGGGGGCGGTCCGCCCGGACAACACCGCCGACATCGCCGAGACCCTGCACATCGGGCGCATCGGCGTCCTCGACGCGGAGTACGCGCCGCTGGTCATCGACTGGCGGGCGCCCGCCGCCGCGCCCTTCTACCGCTCCACCCCGGTCGACCCCGGCCGCGTCGTGCGCCGCCGCGTCATCCGCTCCAAGGGCCGCCGGGTCCTCGGTGTCGAGGACGACCTGATGCGGCCGGAGCTCACCGCCCGGCTGGACGGCCGCGAGCTGCCGGTGATCGGCGACGGCGCCCTGATGGCCGCTCTGGGCCGGGCCCGCTCCCACACCATGCGGGACATCGTCGCCTCCATCCAGGCCGAGCAGGACCTGGTGATCCGCGCCCCCGCCGCCTCCGTCACCCACGTCGAGGGCGGCCCCGGCACCGGCAAGACCGCCGTCGCCCTGCACCGCGCGGCCTATCTGCTCTACCAGGACCGGCGCCGGTACTCGGGCGGCATCCTGATCGTCTCCCCGACCCCGCTGCTGGTGGCGTACACCGAGGGCGTGCTGCCCTCGCTCGGTGAGGAGGGGCAGGTCGCCATCCGCGCCATCGGCTCACTGGTCGACGGTGCCGAGGCCACCCTGTACGACTCGCCGGGCACCGCCCGCGCCAAGGGCTCCGCCCGGATGCTCAAGGTGCTGCGCCGCGCCGCCCGCGGAGCTCTGGAGCTGAACGATTCGCCGCAGCGGTTGCGCGTGGTCGCCTTCGGCCGCCGTCTGGAGCTCGAGGCCGAGGCGCTGGCCGGCATCCGCCGCGCCGCCCTCGGCGGCACCGCCCCGGTGAACCTGCTGCGCCCGCGTGCCCGAAGGCTGCTCCTGGACGCCCTGTGGGAGCTGTCCGGCGCCGCCGCCCGGCACACCGACCCCGAGCTCGCCGCCGAACTGCGCTCCTCCTTCGACGAGGACGTGTCGGCGGAGGACTCCTTCACCGCCTTCCTCGACGCCTGGTGGCCGGAGCTGACCCCGGCGGCGGTGCTGGCCGCCATGGCCGACGAGCGGCGGCTGGGCCGCTGGTCCCGGCGGGTGCTCAACCCGGGCGAGGTGCGCCGGGTCGCCCGCTCGCTGCGCCGCGACGGCCGTTCGGTGCACGACATCGCCCTGCTCGACGAGCTGCAGGCGATCCTCGGCGCCCCGGCCCGCCCGGCCCGGAAGCGCGAACTGGATCCGCTGGAGCAGCTCACCGGCCTGGAGGAGCTGATGCCGCAGCGCGAGGAGAGCCGGCGCGAGCGTGCCGAGCGGCTGGCCCAGGAGCGCGTCGAGTACGCCCATGTCATCGTCGACGAGGCACAGGACCTCACGCCGATGCAGTGGCGGATGGTCGGCCGCCGCGGCCGGCACGCCACCTGGACGGTCGTCGGCGACCCGGCCCAGTCCTCCTGGTCCGACCCCGACGAGGCGGCCGAGGCCCGCGACGAGGCGCTCGGGACCCGGCCCCGGCGCCGCTTCCGGCTGACCGTGAACTACCGCAACCCGGCCGAGATCGCCGAGCTGGCCTCCCGGGTGCTCGCCCTGGCCATGCCGGGCTCCGAGTCGCCCTCGGCGGTGCGCTCCACGGGCGTCGAGCCGCGGTTCGCGGTCGCCGGGGAGTCGCTCGCCGGGTCCGTCCGGGCGGAGACCACGCGGCTGCTGGAGCGGGTCGACGGCACGGTCGGCGTCGTGGTGGCGATGAACCGCCGCGAGGAGGCCCGGCGGTGGCTCGCCGGGCTGGGCGACCGGGCGGTGGCCCTGGGCAGCCTGGAGGCCAAGGGTCTGGAGTACGACGCGACGGTCGTCGTCTCGCCGGCCGAGATCGCCGACGAGTCCCCGGCCGGTCTGCGGGTGCTCTACGTCGCGCTGACCCGGGCCACCCAGCAGCTGACGGTGGTCTCGGGGGAGCGGGACGAGCCGGATGCGGCCGGGGTGCCGGACCTGCTGCGCGACTGACGGATCCGGATCCGTCAGTCGCACCCACGGCCGCGGAGACACGCGCGGAAGCGTGAGACACGGAAGCGTGAGACACGGAAGCGTGAGGCCCGCACCGGCATCCGGTGCGGGCCTCACGCATGCGTCCCGTGCGCGACGCGTACGTTCACATGGCACCGACCCGCCATGCTCGCCTCGCGGCAAGTGGTCGCTCGAAGCGACGAAGGTTGGGCCCGGGGGCTTGGATCGGGCCGGTGCCACGTCCACGGTAACAAACGATCGCGGCGCGGCCATTCCCCTTCCGGGTGCCTTTTCCCGGCCTCCTGCTCCGCTGTCGGAGCCCCTTCCTTCGCGATCAGAATTCTCGTATGGTGGAAGTTATTTTCCGAAAGCACCGTCCGGTGTCGCGTCGTACGCGAACAAAACGTTCGCAATCCACGGCGGCTACCGCGTACTCAGCGGTAGGTGCGACGATCGGACGGCACAGCACAGCCTTACGGTGAAAGCAGAGGAAGTCGGCCATGGCAACGGCGCCCAGCGTCTCCTACTCGATGACGGTCCGGCTGGAGGTGCCCGCGAGCGGAACCGCCGTCTCACAGCTCACCACCGCCGTGGAGTCCTCCGGAGGCTCGGTGACCGGCCTCGACGTCACCGCTTCCGGCCACGAGAAGCTCCGGATCGACGTCACCGTCGCCGCCAGCTCCAGCTCCCACGCCGACGAGATCGTGGAGAAGCTGCGCGGCATCGAGGGCGTCACGCTGGGCAAGGTCTCCGACCGTACGTTCCTCATGCACCTCGGCGGCAAGATCGAGATGGCGTCCAAGCACCCCATCCGCAACCGCGACGACCTCTCCATGGTCTACACCCCCGGTGTCGCCCGGGTCTGCATGGCCATCGCCGAGAACCCCGAGGACGCCCGCCGGCTGACCATCAAGCGCAACTCCGTTGCGGTCGTGACGGACGGCTCCGCCGTGCTGGGCCTGGGCAACATCGGCCCCAAGGCGGCACTGCCCGTCATGGAGGGCAAGGCGGCCCTGTTCAAGCGGTTCGCCGGCATCGACGCCTGGCCGATCTGCCTCGACACCCAGGACACCGACGCGATCGTCGAGATCGTCAAGGCCATCGCCCCCGGGTTCGCCGGCATCAACCTGGAGGACATCTCCGCCCCGCGCTGCTTCGAGATCGAGGCGCGGCTGCGCGAGGCCCTGGACATCCCCGTCTTCCACGACGACCAGCACGGCACCGCCATCGTCGTCCTCGCCGCCCTCACCAACGCCCTGCGCGTGGTCGGCAAGGCGATCGAGGAGGTGCGCGTGGTGATGTCCGGCGCCGGCGCGGCCGGTACGGCGATCCTGAAGCTGCTGCTCGCCGCCGGTGTGAAGAACGCCGTCGTCGCCGACATCCACGGCGTGGTGCACGCCGGCCGCAAGGACCTCGTCGACGCCGCCCCCGGGTCGGCGCTGCGCTGGATCGCGGACAACACCAACCCCGAGGGCCTGACCGGCACCCTGAAGGAGGCGGTGCACGGAGCCGACGTCTTCATCGGTGTCTCCGCCCCCAACGTCCTCGACGGCGACGACGTGGCCGCCATGGCGGACGGCGCGATCGTGTTCGCGCTCGCGAACCCCGACCCCGAGGTCGACCCGGCAATCGCCCGGCAGACGGCCGCAGTTGTGGCCACCGGCCGCTCCGACTTCCCCAACCAGATCAACAACGTGCTGGTCTTCCCGGGTGTCTTCCGCGGTCTGCTGGACGCCCAGTCCCGCACGGTCAACACGGAGATGATGCTGGCCGCCGCGCAGGCCCTGGCAGACGTGGTGACCGAGGACGAGCTCAATCCGAACTACATCGTCCCCAGCGTCTTCAACGACAAGGTCGCCGGCGCCGTCGCCGGCGCGGTGCGGGACGCGGCGAAGGCGGCCGGAGCGACCGCGTAGCCGTTCGGCCTCTCCGGGCCTCAGCGGCGGCTGTGAGGAGTACCACGGTCGCCGCACCGGCGCGTCGCGGAACCGATGGGCCCGGCGCGCCCTCTAATGTGGCGGCCAGGCTCAGGCCCTCTCATCGTGTGACTCCCAAGGGTGTTCTCACGACTCCTGGGGGTGCCGGATTGGCTTTACCGCCGCAGGTGGAGGCAGGATGCCTCCCTGGGCGCGAGGGTCCGACAAGGGACCCGGGTCCGGGACCTCACCGGGGACCCTGGCAGCATCGGCTTGGCCGTGCCCATCATGCGGCTTGGCCGCGTGGCACGCCGCAACGGCAAGAAGAACACGGGAGTAACAACATGAACCGCAGTGAGCTGGTGGCCGCGCTGGCCGACCGCGCCGAGGTGACCCGCAAGGACGCCGACGCCGTGCTGGCCGCGTTCGCCGACGTCGTCGGCGACATCGTCTCCAAGGGGGACGAGAAGGTGACCATCCCCGGCTTCCTGACCTTCGAGCGCACCCACCGTGCCGCTCGCACCGCCCGCAACCCGCAGACCGGCGAGCCGATCCAGATCCCGGCCGGCTACAGCGTGAAGGTCTCCGCGGGCTCCAAGCTCAAGGAAGCCGCCAAGGGCAAGTGATTCCGGCCCCTGCGCCGCCGGACGGCGTACGGGGTGCACCGAACGCGCAAGGGGCGGCCACTCTCGGAGTGGCCGCCCCTTTGCGTACGAACCGTCAGCCGAGCACCTTGCCCGGCAGTTCCACCTTCGCGCCGAGCTCCATGAGCTTCTCCATGAAGTTCTCGTAGCCCCGGTTGATCAGCTCGATGCCGTGCACGCGGGAGGTGCCCTGGGCGGCCAGGGCGGCGATCAGATACGAGAAGCCGCCGCGCAGGTCGGGGATGACCAGGTCGGCGCCCTCCAGCTTGGTCGGGCCGGACACCACCGCCGAGTGCAGGAAGTTCCGCTGGCCGAAGCGGCAGTCGGAGCCGCCGAGACACTCGCGGTAGAGCTGGATGTGTGCACCCATCTGGTTCAGCGCCGAGGTGAAGCCGAGCCGGGACTCGTACACCGTCTCGTGGATGATGGACAGCCCGGTGGCCTGGGTGAGCGCCACCACCAGCGGCTGCTGCCAGTCGGTCTGGAAGCCGGGGTGCACGTCGGTCTCCAGGGCGATGGACTTCAGCTGCCCGCCCGGGTGCCAGAAGCGGATGCCCTCGTCCTCGATCTCGAAGGCGCCGCCCACCTTCCGGTAGGTGTTCAGGAACGTCATCATCGAGCGCTGCTGGGCACCGCGGACGTAGATGTTGCCCTCCGTCGCCAGCGCCGCCGAGGCCCAGGACGCGGCCTCCAGGCGGTCCGGCAGGGCGCGGTGGTTGTAGCCGCCGAGCTTGTCCACACCGGTGACGCGGATGGTCCGGTCGGTGTCCATCGCGATGATCGCGCCCATCTTCTGCAGGACGCAGATCAGGTCCTCGATCTCCGGCTCCACGGCCGCGTTGGACAGCACGGTGACGCCCTCGGCGAGCACGGCCGTCAGCAGCACCTGCTCGGTCGCGCCCACCGACGGGTACGGCAGCCGGATCTTCGTACCGCGCAGCCGCTGCGGCGCCTCCAGATACTGGCCGTCCGCCCGCTTCTCGATCGTCGCGCCGAACTGCCGCAGCACGTCGAAGTGGAAGTCGATGGGCCGCCCGCCGATGTCGCAGCCGCCGAGCCCGGGGATGAAGGCGTGCCCGAGGCGGTGCAGCAGCGGCCCGCAGAACAGGATCGGGATCCGGCTGGAACCCGCGTGGGCATCGATGTCGGCGACGTTCGCGCTCTCCACGTGCGTGGGGTCGAGCACCAGCTCGCCCGGCTCCTCGCCCGGACGGACCGTCACCCCGTGCAGCTGCAGCAGCCCGCGCACGACCCTCACGTCACGGATGTCCGGCACGTTGCGCAGCCGGCTCGGCGCGCTGCCGAGCAGCGCGGCCACCATGGCCTTCGGTACCAGGTTCTTCGCACCGCGGACACGGATCTCGCCCTCCAGCGGGGTTCCGCCGTGGACCAGCATTACGTCATCAGCGCCGTTGACGGTCATGAATCTCGCGTTCCGTGGGTGGGGCAGGGGGCAGGAGGCACAGCGTAATCGCCTTTCACCCCCCTTCTGTAAGCCTGCGCACCGCACCGGGACGTCATAGCTCTGTCACAACACGAACGGTTCGCCGCCGGGCACGTGGCGTCACGGCCCCGCACGTGCGCGTGCGGTGCACCTCTGCGCCTGACCAGGCTCCGCACCGGGGCGCCCGATTGCCTCCCCACGGGCAGGCAGGATGCGGGATCATGTCTGGCATGACCGAGGTGTCCTCGCTCACAGGGCGGCTGCTCGTGGCCACCCCTGCCCTGGCGGACCCGAACTTCGACCGTGCGGTGGTGCTCCTTCTCGACCACGACGAGGAGGGCTCCCTCGGTGTCGTCCTCAACCGCCCGACGCCGGTCGGCGTGGGCGACATCCTGGAGGGCTGGGCGGACCTGGCCGGCGAGCCCGGCGTCGTCTTCCAGGGCGGCCCGGTCTCCCTCGACTCCGCCCTCGGTGTCGCGGTCGTCCCCGGCGCGGCGGCCGGCGAGACCGCGCCCCTGGGCTGGCGCCGGGTGCACGGGGCGATCGGCCTGGTGGACCTGGAGGCCCCGCCGGAGCTGCTGGCCCCCGCGGTCGGCTCGTTGCGGATCTTCGCCGGATACGCGGGCTGGGGCCCCGGCCAGCTGGAGGAGGAGCTGTCGGAGGGCGCCTGGTACGTGGTCGAGTCCGAGCCCGGTGACGTGTCCTCCCCGGTGCCCGAGCGGCTCTGGCGCGAGGTGCTGCGCCGCCAGCGCAACGAACTGGCGATGGTGGCGACGTACCCGGACGACCCTTCGCTCAACTGAACCGCGCGGGCTTAAGTACCCTTGACTCCTATGAGCACTCTCGAGCCCGAGCGCGGGACTGGTACGGGGACCCTCGTCGAGCCGACGCCGCAGGTCTCCCACGGTGACGGCGACCACGAGCGCTTCGCCCACTACGTCCAGAAGGACAAGATCATGGCGAGCGCTCTCGACGGCACCCCCGTCGTGGCGCTGTGCGGCAAGGTCTGGGTGCCGGGCCGTGACCCGAAGAAGTACCCGGTGTGCCCCATGTGCAAGGAGATCTACGAGTCCATGAGCTCCGGCGGCGACGAGGGCAAGGGCGGCGACAAGAAGTAGCCCCGGCCCGGCCGGGCCCCGTTCCCGCTCCCGCTCCTGATCCTGCCCCGGGCGGGATGTCCGGCTGAGACCTGTGAGGCCCTCGGTGCGCGTTTCGGCGCGTTCCGGGGGCCTTTGTGCTGCTCTGCGCCGGTCTGCCGCCCCGTGGCGTTGCACAGGGTGCGCCGGGCGGTCACAGAGTGGTTGAGACCTCTTGTGGGGCCGTTCATCCAGTACTTAGCCTCCGTGGTGTTGTGCAGAGCAAAACCGTCATTGCGTATGTTGCAACACCCTCTCGGAGGCTCGCTCCATGAAACTCCCCGTCCGCCTGGCCCTGCTCCTCACCCTCGTGGCCGCCACCGCCTGCGCCCCGCAGACGTCCGACAACTCCTCCTCCGGCAAGGACGACAAGACCGGCACCCTCCGGGTCTGGCTCTTCCAGGAGGTCGGCAACCAGCCGAAGGAGGCGGTCGTCGACACGGTTCTGGCCGACTTCGAGAAGGCCCACGAGGGCACCGAGGTCACCGTCGAGTACATCCCCGTCGAGACCCGTGCCCAGCGCATCAAGGCCGCCTTCAACGACCCGGCCAGCGCCCCCGACGTCATCGAGTACGGCAACACCGACACCGCCGGATACGTGAAGGACGGCGGGCTCCTCGACGTCACCGCCGAGTTCGCCGCCTGGGACGAGGCCAAGGACACCGACCCCACGGCCCGGCAGTCGGTCACCGTGGACGGCAAGGTCTACGGCGCCCCGTACTTCGTCGGCGTACGCGCCCTGTACTACCGCACCGACGTCTTCGAGCGGCTCGGCCTCGACGTCCCCAGGACCCTCGACGAGGTCGGGTCCGCCGCGGAGGCGGTCCGCGCCGCCGAGCCCGACCTGTACGGCATCGCCGTCGGCGGCGCCTACACCTACGGCGCCATGCCGTTCATCTGGGCCCACGGCGGCGAACTCGCCACCGGCAAGGGCGGTTCGTACGCCGCCGCCATCGACAGCGCCGCCGCGCAGCAGGGCATCGAGGCGTACACCTCCCTCTTCGGCGACGACAACTGCCCCGCCGCCAAGTGCGCCGGCATGGGCGGCAACGACACCGTCACCGCGTTCGCCTCCGGCAAGGCGGCCATGGCGATAGCCGGCAACTTCAGCCACCAGGCCGTGGAGGCGGGCAAGGTCAAGGGCAACTACGCGGTCGTCCCGCTGCCCGGCGTGGAGCGCGGCTCCATCGCCCCCGCCTTCGCGGGCGGCAACAACATCGGTGTCCTGAAGAGCACCTCCCACCGGACCCTCGCCGTCGACCTGATGAAGCGGCTGGCGTCCAAGCAGACGCAGGCGCAGCTGTTCGACGAGATGGGCTTCCTGCCCACCTTCGCCGACGTCCGGCAGCAGGCGGCGGCGAAGGACCCGTTCGTGAAGCCGTTCGTCGACACGCTCGCCGCGGGCACCAGGTTCGTGCCGGCCTCGCCGGCGTGGGCCCAGATCGACTCGTCGCTGGTGCTGCCGACGATGTTCCAGGAGGTCGTCAGCGGCAGGAAGGAGGTGCCGGCCGCGGCGGGGGACGCCGCGCGGAGGATGAACGAGGCGTTCGGCTCCGCCGGATGAGCGGGGTGCGGAGCCGGAACCCCGGTACCCCCTGGCTCTATCTCGCCCCTGCCCTCGTCGTCCTCGGCGGACTGCTCGTCTATCCCGTCTACCAGCTCGGGCTGATCTCGTTCCTGGAGTACACGCAGGCCCAGGTCAGCGGCGGGGAGCCGACCCGGTTCCGGGGGCTGGGGAACTACGCCGAGCTGTTCGGGGACCCGCGGTTCTGGCAGGTGCTGCTGGCCACCGTGGTGTTCGCGGCGGCGTGCGTGGTGTCGACCCTGGCAGTCGGCTGTGCCCTCGCCGTGCTGCTCACGCGCGTGCGTGCGGTGCCGCGGCTGGCGCTGATGCTGGCCGCGCTGGGCGCGTGGGCCACCCCGGCGGTCACCGGGTCGACGGTCTGGCTGATGCTGTTCGACCCGGACTTCGGCCCGGTCAACCGCCTCCTCGGCCTCGGCGACCACTCCTGGACGTACGGCCGCTACAGCGCCTTCCTCCTCGTCCTGCTCGAAGTGGTCTGGTGCTCCTTCCCGTTCGTGATGGTCACCGTCTACGCCGGCATCCGCGCCGTACCCGTCGAGGTGCTGGAGGCCGCCGCCCTGGACGGCGCCTCGCAGTGGCGGATCTGGCGCTCGGTGCTCGCACCGATGCTGCGGCCGATCCTGGTGGTCGTCACCATCCAGTCGGTCATCTGGGACTTCAAGATCTTCACGCAGATCTACGTCATGACGAACGGCGGCGGCATCGCCGGGCAGAACCTGGTCCTGAACGTGTACGCCTATCAGAAGGCGTTCGCCTCCTCGGAGTACAGCCTCGGCTCCGCGATCGGCGTCGTGATGCTGCTGATCCTGCTCGCAGTGACCCTCGTGTACCTGCGGCTGCTGCGGCGCCAGGGGGAGGAGCTGTGAGAATCTCGCGCGCGCGTGTGCGCCGTCCGTGGCGGCTGGCCGCCGAGGTCTCGGCGCTGCTGATCGCGGTCGTCGTCGCCTTCCCGCTGTACTGGATGGTGCTCAGCGCCTTCAAACCGGCCGGGGAGATCGAGTCGGCCGAGCCCCGCCCGTGGACGGCCGCCCCGTCGCTGGACTCCTTCCGGCGCGTCTTCGAGCAGCAGGAATTCGGCCGCTACTTTCTCAACAGCCTGATCGTCGCGGGCGCCGTGGTGATCGCCTCCGCGCTGATCGCGTTTCTCGCGGCGACGGCCGTGACCCGATTCCGGTTCCGCTTCCGGACCACTCTGCTGATCATGTTCCTGGTGGCCCAGATGGTGCCGGTGGAAGCCCTCACGATCCCCCTCTTCTTCCTCATGCGGGACTTCGGCCAGCTGAACACGCTGGGATCGCTGATCCTGCCCCACATCGCGTTCTCGCTGCCGTTCGCGATCTGGATGCTGCGGGGCTTCGTGAAAGCCGTGCCCGAGGCCCTGGAGGAGGCCGCCTGCCTGGACGGCGCGAGCCGGGCGCGATTCCTCTGGCAGATGCTTTTCCCGCTCGTCTTCCCGGGGCTGGTGGCGACCAGTGTGTTCTCCTTCATATCGACCTGGAACGACTTCCTGTTCGCCAAGTCGTTCATCATCAGCGACACCTCCCAGTCCACCCTCCCGATGGCGCTGCTGGTCTTCTACAACCCGGACGAGCCGGACTGGGGCGGGGTGATGGCGGGTTCCACGGTGATGACGATTCCGGTGCTGGTGTTCTTCGTGCTCGTACAGCGACGGCTGGTCTCCGGACTGGGCGGAGCGGTCAAGGACTGAGGTGGATTCACGGATGGATCTGATTCCCGCGCCCCGCAGCGTCACCGCGGGTTCCGGCGAGGTGCGGCTCACGGAGCACTCCCGGCTCCGCGCCGGCCGCGGCACGGAGGGTGCCGGCCGCCGGCTGCGCACCGACCTCTCGCAGGCCACCGGTCTGCCGCTGCACGAGGCGCGCGAGTCCGACGGCGCCCGCGACGACGGCATCCGCCTCCGGCTCGCCCCCCGGCTGGGCCCCGAGGAGTACCGCCTGGTCAGCGACCGGACCGGGGTCCTCATCGAGGGCGGCACCGCGGCGGGTGTCTTCCTGGGCGCGCAGACGCTCCGGCAGCTCCTGGGCGCCGACGCGTTCCGCAGCGCCCCGCTGGGCCGGGACCGGCCCTGGGCCGTACCGCACGTCACGATCGAGGACGGCCCGCGATTCCGCTGGCGCGGATTCATGCTCGACGTCGCCCGGCACTTCATGCCCAAGGACGGCGTGCTGCGCTATCTGGATCTGCTGGCGGTGCACAAACTCAACGTCTTCCACTTCCATCTGACGGACGACCAGGGCTGGCGCATCGAGATCGGGCGGTACCCGGAGCTGACCGCCACCGGCGCCTGGCGGGCCCGCACCAAATTCGGCCACCGGGCCTCGCCGCTGTGGGAGGACAAGCCGCACGGTGGCTACTACACCCAGGACGACATCCGCGAGATCGTCGCCTACGCCGCCGAACGGCACATCACCGTCGTCCCCGAAATCGACGTACCCGGACACTCGCAGGCCGCCGTCGCCGCGTATCCGGAACTCGGCAACACCGATGTCGTCGACACCGCCGCGCTGTCCGTCTGGGACAGCTGGGGCGTCTCCCCGAACATCCTGGCCCCCACCGACCGCACCCTGTGTTTCTACGAGGGCGTCCTGGAGGAGGTCCTCGCGCTGTTCCCCTCGGAGTTCATCCACATCGGCGGCGACGAATGCCCCAAGGACCAGTGGCGGAGCTCGCCCGCGGCGCAGGCCCGCATCGAGGAACTCGGGCTCGCCGACGAGGACGCGCTGCAGTCCTGGTTCATCCGGCATTTCGACGGCTGGCTCCGCGCGCGCGGGCGGCGGCTCATCGGCTGGGACGAGATTCTCGAGGGCGGACTCGCCGACGGGGCGGCGGTGTCGTCCTGGCGCGGCTACGCCGGCGGGATCGCCGCCGCGCGGGCCGGGCACGACGTCGTCATGTGCCCGGAGCAGCAGGTGTATCTGGATCACCGTCAGGACCCGGGCGCGGACGAGCCGGTGCCGATCGGGTACGTGCGCACCCTGGAGGACGTCTACCGGTTCGAGCCGGTTCCGCCCGAGCTGACACCGCAGGAGGCCCGGCACGTGCTGGGCGCCCAGGCCAATGCGTGGACCGAGGTGATGGAGAGCCCCGCCCGCGTCGACTACCAGGTCTTCCCGCGGCTCGCCGCGTTCGCGGAGGTCGCCTGGAGCACCCTGCCGGCCCCCGCTGAGCGGGACTTCGCCGGCTTCGACCGCCGGATGGCCGCCCACTACCGGCGGCTGGACGCGCTCGGTGTGGCCTACCGCCCGCCCGCCGGGCCCCGGCCGTGGCAGCGCCGCCCGGGAGTGCTCGGCCGGCCGATCGACGGCCCGCCGCCGATCAAGTAGCCGGGTAAGTGCGGAAGAACGCCGCAACCATCACCGAAGAGTGGCAATCTCCACGGTGCGCCTGCACTGTGAAGATGTCGTGTGAAAACGGACCATCTCCTCGGTGACGGGGCGAACGTCTCCTAGCGGACCCCCGCGTTCGGCCCCCGCGAAGATGTGCCAGAGTTGCCACGTCCGCCCTGTCAGCACGTACCGTACGGCAGCACAGGCGCGACCCGGTGGGACAGCGGGAAGGGGCAGCCGGTTTGAGCACGCAGACACCGCAGACGGCGCAGGCCGTCACGCTGCCCGCGACACTGGACGAGGCCGTCGCGGCGCTCACCGCCATGCCCGCCGCCGTCCCGGTGGCGGGCGGCACCGATCTGATGACCTCCGTCAACTCCGGACAGCTCAGGCCCGCCGCCCTGGTCGGTCTCGGCCGGATCAGCGAGATCCGCGGCTGGCAGTACCAGGACGGGCACGCGCTGCTCGGCGCCGGACTCACCCACGCCCGCATGGGCCGCCCCGACTTCGCCGCCCTCATCCCGGCGCTGGCCGCAGCCGCGCGCGCGGCGGGCCCGCCGCACATCCGCAACGCCGGCACCCTCGGCGGCAACATCGCCTCGGCCGCCCCGACGGGTGACGCGCTGCCGGTGCTGGCCGCCCTGGAGGCGACGCTGATCGTCGCGAGTCCGGGCGGGGCCCGCCGGGAGATCCCGGTGTCGCACCTGCTCGCCGGGATGGAGCTGCTCCGCCCCGGCGAGCTCATCGGCTTCGTGAGGGTGCCGCTGCTGCACGCCCCGCAGGTCTTCCTCAAGGCGACCGGCCGGACCGGACCGGGCCGCGCGATCGCCTCCGTCGCCCTCGTGCTCGACCCGGCCCGGCGCGGGGTGCGCTGCGCCGTCGGCGCCATCGCCCCCCTGCCGCTGCGGCCCCTGGACGCCGAGCAGTGGGTCGGCGGCCTCATCGACTGGGACAACGACCGGGCGATCGTCCCCGAGGCCGTGCACGCCTTCGGGGAGTACGTCGCCGCGGCCTGCATCCCCGATCCGGCCCCGGCCGAGGACGGTTCCGCGGGGCAGCTCCCGCCCGCCGTACTGCACCTGCGGCGCACCGTCGCCGCGCTGGCCCGACGAGCACTGGGGAGGGCGCTGTCGTGACCGACGACCAGCACGGGGGCCGGCACCCCGAGGGCACCGGGCGGCCCGGCGGACGCTGGGACCCGCTGCCCCAGGGCGACTACGACGACGGCGCCACCGCCTTCGTGCAGCTGCCCGAGGGCGGCGTCGACGCGTTGCTCGCGGCCGCGGACAGCCCGCTCGCCGCGCCCGGCCACGGCTACACGCCCCCGCAGATCACCGTCACCCCCGCCACCACCGGGACCGACCCGGCCGCCACCGGCAGCTGGACGATGCCGGACGTGCCGGCCGACGGGCCCCAGTGGCCCGTTCCGGACTCCGACGGCCCGTACGCGGGCCACCATCAGGACCCCTACGGCGCGGCCGGGCAGCAGCCCCCCGTGGTGGACGACCGGTTCGGATACGACGCGGGGGCGGGAGCCACCGGCCAGTGGAGCGTCGCCGGGCCCGCCGCCCCTGAGGCGGCCGGCGACGCGCCGACCGCACCCGGCCACGACGTGACCGGACAGTGGTCGATCCCGGTGGCCGACGGCGACCTCCCGGACGAATCGGGCGAGTTCCCCGCGTCGTCCCTGGCCGACCAGTGGAACGGCACGGCGCCCGCCACCCTCCCCGGCGGGGCCCCCGCCCCCTGGGCTCCCCAGGCGGCCGGAGCGCCCTGGGGCGACCGGCCTCGACAGCCCGGCGCCGTGCCCCCGGCCGACGAGCCGGACGGCGGGGAACCGGAGGCGGCCGCCGCCTCCGGGACCGTCGAGGCCCCCGCGGCCCCCTCGGCCCCCGGGGCCGACGGCGACTCCCGGGGTCCGGAGCAGACCGCCGCTCCCGAGACCACCGGGGCGGCCCCGCCGCCCCCCGCGGGCCCGGCCGAGCCCCCGGCGGACCGCGCCCGGACCGCGGCGACCTCGGAACCCGGATCCGCGCCGGACGACCCGGCCCGGGCACCGGCCACGGCCGAACCCGCAGCCGGCCCCGGACCCGCCGCTGCCGCCGGACCCTCCGCCACCCCCGCCGCGGATCCCGAGCAGGACGCGACCGACGCCCCCACCACACCCGACCCCACCCCCGTACCCCCGCAGGACCCCGCCGTCCCCGGCGGCGGCCACCACGACGAGCACCCCCTCGCCTCCTACGTGCTCCGGGTCAACGGCGCCGACCGCCCCGTCACCGACGCCTGGATCGGCGAGTCCCTGCTGTACGTGCTGCGGGAGCGGCTCGGACTCGCGGGCGCCAAGGACGGCTGCTCCCAGGGCGAGTGCGGCGCCTGCAACGTCCAGGTCGACGGGCGGCTGGTCGCCTCCTGCCTGGTGCCCGCCGTGACCACCGCGGGCAGCGAGGTCCGCACCGTCGAGGGCCTGGCCGCCGACGGGCGGCCGTCGGACGTGCAGCGGGCGCTGGCCCGGTGCGGCGCGGTGCAGTGCGGGTTCTGCGTCCCCGGCATCGCGATGACACTGCACGATCTGCTCGAGGGCAACCCGGCGCCCACCGCGCTGGAGACCCGCCAGGCGCTGTGCGGCAACCTGTGCCGGTGCTCCGGCTACCGGGGCGTCCTGCGCGCCGTCGAGGAGGTCGTCGCCGAGCGCGAGGCGACCACCGCGGCCGAGGCGCCCGGCACCGACGACGGCCGCGACACCCGGGACGGCTTGGGCGGCCACGACGCCCACGGTTCCCGGGACGCCCATGGCAGCCAGGCCGCCCAAGCCCCCCACGAACCGCCCGGAACCGGCGTCGGCGAGCCCCGTATCCCGCACCAGGCAGGCCCCGGCGCGGGCGGCGTGCACCCCTCGGCGTTCGAGACCCCGGACACCGACCAGCCCCACGGCGACCGGTCGTACGGCCAGGACGGAGGCCACGCGTGAGCCACGAAGCCGCCACCGCGGAGGCCGCCCCCGCCGCCGAACCGATCCCGCACGGACTCGGCGCCTCCCTGCCGCCCGCCGACGCGCGCGCCAAGACGGAGGGCACCTTCCCCTACGCCGCCGACCTGTGGGCCGAGGGCCTGCTGTGGGCGGCGGTGCTGCGCTCCCCGCACCCGCACGCGCGGATCGTGTCCATCGACACCTCCCACGCGCGCGAGATGCCCGGTGTCCGCGCGGTCGTCACCCACGAGGACGTGCCCGGCGCGACGCTGCACGGCCGCGGCCGTGCCGACCGACCCGTCTTCGCCTCCGAGGTGGTGCGCCACCACGGCGAACCCATCGCCGCCGTCGCCGCGGACCACCCGGACACCGCGCGGATGGCCGCCGCCGCGGTCATCGTCGAGTACGAGGCGCTCGATCCGGTCATCGACCCCGAGCAGGCCTTCGAGGCGGAGCCGCTGCACCCCGACGGCAACCTGATCCGGCACATCCCGCTGCGGCACGGCGACCCGGACGCGGACGGCGAGATCGTCGTCGAGGGGCTGTACCGCATCGGCCGCCAGGACCCCGCGCCCGTCGGCGCCGAGGCAGGCCTCGCCGTGCCCCGCCCCGACGGCGGCGTGGAGCTGTACGTGGCCTCCACCGACCCGCACACCGACCGCGACACCGCCGCAGCCTGCTACGGCCTGTCCCCCGAACGGGTGAAGATCGTGGTCACCGGGGTGCCGGGTGCCACCGCCGACCGCGAGGACCAGGGCTTCCAGCTGCCGCTCGGCCTGCTGGCGCTGCGGACCGGCTGCCCGGTGAAGCTGACCGCCACCCGTGAGGAGTCCTTCCTCGGCCACACCCACCGGCACCCCACCCTGCTGCGCTACCGCCACCACGCGGACGGCGAGGGCCGGCTGGTGAAGGTCGAGGCGCAGATCCTGCTCGACGCGGGCGCCTACGCCGACACCTCCTCCGACGCGCTGGCCGCCGCCGTCGGCTTCGCCTGCGGCCCGTACGTCGTGCCGAACGCGTTCATCGAGGGCTGGGCGGTGCGCACCAACAACCCGCCCTCCGGCCATGTCCGCGGCGAGGGTGCCATGCAGGTGTGCGCCGCGTACGAGGCGCAGATGGACAAGATCGCCAGGAAGCTGGGTCTGGACCCGGCCGAGGTGCGGCTGCGCAACGTCATGGCCACCGGGGACGTGCTGCCCACCGGCCAGACCGTGACCTGTCCGGCCCCGGTCGCCGAACTCCTCC
Organism: Streptomyces poriticola; assembly: GCF_036689765.1. Taxonomy (NCBI): domain Bacteria; kingdom Bacillati; phylum Actinomycetota; class Actinomycetes; order Kitasatosporales; family Streptomycetaceae; genus Streptomyces; species Streptomyces poriticola. Next base: position 80,718 of record NZ_JBAGKH010000017.1, on the reverse strand, counting down.
AGGCGGTACGGGACTTCCCGCTGCCGCCGCTGCCCAAGGACCTCCCCGAGGAGGAGTGGCTGCTGCCCGGCGGCCCCGAGGGCGCCGGCGACCCCGGCGCGGTGCGTCGCGGCGTCGGCTACGGCCTCGGCATGGTGCACATGCTCGGCGCGGAGGGCGCCGACGAGGTCTCCACCGCCACCGTGAAGGTGCAGAACGGGGTGGCGACCGTGCTGTGCGCGGCCGTCGAGACCGGCCAGGGCTTCACCACGCTGGCCCGGCAGATCGTGCAGGAGACCCTCGGCGTCGACGAGGTGCAGGTGGCACCGGTCGACACCGACCAGCCCCCGGCCGGCGCCGGTTGCCGCGGCCGGCACACCTGGGTGTCGGGCGGCGCGGTGGAGCGGGCCGCCAAGATGGTCCGCACCCAGCTGCTCCAGCCGCTCGCCCACAAGTTCGGCATGTCGGCGGAGCTGCTGCAGATCACCGACGGCAAGATCACCTCGTACGACGGCGTGCTGTCCACGACCGTCACCGAGGCGCTGGACGGCAAGGAGCTGTGGGCCACCGCGCAGTGCCGCCCGCATCCCACCGAGCCGCTGGACGGCGCGGGCCAGGGTGACGCGTTCGTCGGCATGGCCTTCTGCGCGATCCGCGCGGTCGTCGACGTCGACATCGAGATCGGTTCGGTACGGGTGGTGGAGCTGGCCGTCGCCCAGGACGTCGGCCGCGTGCTGAACCCGGCCCAGCTGACCGCCCGGATCGAGGCCGGGGTCACGCAGGGCGTGGGCATCGCGCTGACGGAGAACCTGCGCACCCCGCGCGGTCTGATCCGCCACCCCGACCTGACCGGCTACGCCCTGCCGACCGCCCTGGACGCCCCGGACATCCGGATCGTGAAGCTGGTCGAGGAGCGGGACGTGGTGGCGCCGTTCGGCGCCAAGGCGGTCAGCGCGGCGCCCGTGGTGGCCTCCCCGGCGGCCGTCGCCTCCGCGGTGCGCGCGGCGACCGGCCGCCCGGTCAACCGGCTGCCGATCCGCCCGCAGGCGGCGGTGGTGACGGCGGAGCGGTGACGGCGGGGCGCGGGCCCGCCCCGAACCGGCGGCAGGACCCACGGGCGTAAGTGGTACGGCGGCTGCGGGAGCAAACGCGGTGCCACTAGGTGGTACCGCGTAGTACCGTTGTGGGTATGGCTGGACTGAACGTGCGGTTCTCGGAAGAGGAGCTCGACGCCCTGCGCGAGCGCGCTGCGGCGGAGGGGCGCAGCATGCAGGCCTTCGCGCACGACGCCGTGATGGCCGCCATAAACGAGCACTCGAGACTGTTCAACGAGGCGGCCGAGCACGTCCTGAAGGCGAGCGCCGAGCTGAACCGGAGACTCGCCTGATGCACTACCTCACGCTGCCCGAACTGCTCCACCTTGCGAAGCGGCTCGGGGCGGACGAGGTGCGCGACTACGGCCTGCTCGACTCGGCGCTGGCCCGTCCGCGGTCAAGCGTCTTCGGTCAGGACGCCTACCCCGACGTGTGGCAGAAGGCCGCCGCTCTCATGGAGTCACTCGCCCGCAACCACGCACTCGTCGACGGGAACAAGCGTCTCGCCTGGTATGCGACCTGGGTGTTCCTTCACGTGAACGGCCATCCCCTGGACGCGGACTTCGACGTGGACGAAGCCGAGCGCTTCGTGCTGGACGTCTGCCAGGGCGCGCTGGACGTGCCCAAGATCGCGGCCCAGCTGCCGCGGTTCGCTCGGTGACTGTGACGTCGGTCCCACCCGCGGGTGACCCGGGCCGGACCCGGGGTTGACGGGGGCGGGGCGCCGGTAGGGTGGCCCGGTTGTCGTACGTGGCCGAGCCGTTCAACCCCTTCGGAGACCGTGACTACCACCGCCAGCTCCTCGCACCACCTGTCCCCGGCCTTCCCGGGCCGCGCCCCCTGGGGCACCGCCAGCAAGCTGCGCGCCTGGCAGCAGGGCGCGATGGACAAGTACATCCAGGAGCAGCCCCGCGACTTCCTGGCGGTCGCCACCCCCGGCGCCGGCAAGACGACCTTCGCGCTGACGCTGGCGTCCTGGCTGCTGCACCACCACGTCGTGCAGCAGGTCACCGTCGTCGCCCCGACCGAGCACCTGAAGAAGCAGTGGGCGGAGGCGGCGGCCCGGATAGGCATCAAGCTCGACCCCGAGTACAGCGCCGGGCCGCTCGCCAGGGACTACCACGGCGTCGCCGTGACCTACGCCGGAGTCGGCGTGCGGCCCATGCTGCACCGCAACCGCGTCGAGCAGCGCAAGACCCTCGTCATCCTCGACGAGATCCACCACGCCGGCGACTCCAAGTCCTGGGGCGAGGCGTGCCTGGAGGCGTTCGAACCGGCCACCCGGCGCCTCGCGCTCACCGGTACGCCCTTCCGGTCCGACACCAACCCCATCCCCTTCGTCTCCTACGAGGAGGGCGGTGACGGCATCCGGCGCTCCGCCGCCGACTACACCTACGGATACGGCTCCGCGCTCACCGACGGTGTCGTGCGGCCCGTCATCTTCCTCTCCTACAGCGGCAACATGCGCTGGCGCACCAAGGCCGGCGACGAGATCGAGGCCCGCCTCGGCGAGCCCATGACCAAGGACGCCGTCAGCCAGGCCTGGCGCACCGCCCTCGACCCGCGCGGCGAGTGGATGCCGGCCGTGCTGCGCGCCGCTGACCAGCGGCTGACCGAGGTCCGCAAGGCAGTCCCGGACGCCGGTGCCCTGGTCATCGCCGCCGACCAGGACTCGGCCCGCGCCTACGCCAAGCTGATCCGGGAGATCACCGGTGACAAGGCCACCGTGGTGCTGTCCGACGACGCCGGCGCCTCGAAGCGGATCGACGACTTCAGCGCGAGCACCGACCGCTGGATGGTCGCCGTGCGCATGGTCTCCGAGGGCGTCGACGTGCCCCGGCTCGCGGTCGGGGTGTATGCGACGACCATCTCCACCCCGCTGTTCTTCGCGCAGGCCGTCGGCCGGTTCGTACGGTCCCGGCGGCGCGGCGAGACCGCCTCCGTCTTCCTGCCCACCGTGCCCGACCTGCTCTCCTTCGCCAACGAGATGGAGCGTGAGCGGGATCACGTCCTCGACAAGCCGACGAAGGGCGGCGAGGAGGACCCGTACGCCGAGGAGGAGCAGCTCCTCAAGGAGGCGGAGAAGCAGCAGGACGAGGACACCGGCGAACAGGACATGCTGCCCTTCGAGGCGCTGGAGTCCGACGCCGTCTTCGACCGGGTGACGTACAACGGCGCCGACTTCGGTATGCAGGCCCACCCGGGCAGCGAGGAGGAGCAGGACTACCTGGGCATTCCCGGGCTGCTCGAACCGGACCAGGTGCAGATGCTGCTGCAGAAGCGGCAGGCCCGGCAGATCGCGCACAGCCGCAAGAAGCCGGACGAGGAGGCCGACCTGCTCGAACTGCCCGCCGAGCGGCGGCCGGTCGTCTCGCACAAGGAGATGATGGAGCTGCGCCGGCAGCTCAACAACCTGGTCGGTGCCTACGTCCACCAGAGCGGCAAGCCGCACGGCGTCATCCACACCGAGCTGCGCCGCGTGTGCGGGGGTCCGCCCAGCGCCGAGGCCACCCCCGGGCAGCTGCGGCAGCGCATCGCCAAGGTGCAGGAGTGGGCGACCCGGATGAAGTGAGTGGCGCGGGCCACAGACGTGCGCCGTACGTATCGGGACAAACGCCGGTACTCCTCACCGCTCGCTGCCCGGATTCTGGACGGAGGCTTTCGCTGAGCGGACCGGCTCGCTAATGTCCCTGCACGCACACGCCCCGTGGCAGCGCCGCCGCGGAGCGCAGCCGTGAAGCGACTTGGGTCCGGACCGCCGCCGGGCCGCCGGCCGATCGGCGGCCTGAAGCGCGTCACCGACGGGACTCGGTGACGCATCTGCCGCGAGGGCCGCCGACCTCACCACTGAAGGAGTGGGCGTCGTGACCGCGGAGACTTCCCAGACGCTCGACAGAGGACTACGCGTCCTCAAGCTGCTCGCCGACACCGACCACGGTCTGACCGTGACCGAACTCTCCCACCGGCTGGGGGTGAACCGGACCGTCGTGTACCGGTTGCTCGCCACGCTGGAGCAGCATGCCCTGGTACGCCGTGATCTGGGCGGACGGGCCCGGGTCGGGCTCGGGGTGCTCGGGCTGGGCCGCCAGGTGCACCCGCTGGTCCGGGAGGCCGCCATGCCGGCGCTGCGGGCACTGGCCGAGGACATAGGGGCCACCGCTCATCTGACGCTGGTGGACGGCGCGGAGGCACTGGCCGTGGCCGTCGTCGAGCCGACCTGGACCGACTACCACGTGGCCTACCGTGCCGGGTTCCGGCATCCGCTGGAGCGCGGCGCCGCCGGCAAGGCGATCCTCTCCGCCCGGCAGCAGCAGGTGGCCGTGGACGACGATCCCGGCTACACGCTCACCCACGGAGAGCTGGAGGCCGGGGCGTGCGGGGCCGCGGCGCCGCTGCTCGGGGTCTCCGGGGTGGAGGGGAGCGTAGGGGTCGTGATGCTTGCGGACGTGGTGCCGGAGCGGGTGGGTGCGCGGGTGGTGGACGCGGCACGGGAGGTGGCGGAGGCGCTGCGCTGACGCTCCCCCCTCCAGCCCGGGCGGTCGGGCCGCGGGGCGGCCGGGGTGGGCTCTCGGGGTACCCCCTCCGGGGGAGGCACCCCGCCGGCGGCGGACCGCAGGCACGGCGGAGCGCAGCGCAGCGGGGCGCGGCACAGCACCGGGCCCTGGCCGGAACGTACCCCCACGTTAGATTGACCCCGTGCTCTCTCGGTTCTCCCGCCTCACACGCCCCCAGGCCCTCACCCTCTGCGCGCTGCCCGTCGTAGGGCTGCTGGCCGTCGCGCTGTTCGCGCCGCTCCCCTTCACCGTGGCACAGCCCGGCCTGACGGCGAACGTGCTCGGCGAGAACCGCGGCACCCCGGTGATCACGATCTCCGGTGCCCCGACCCACGACACGACCGGCCAGCTGCGGATGACGACCATCGAGGCGACCGGACCGGACGCCCGCGTCTCGCTCGGCGACGTGCTCGACGGCTGGTTCGACACCGACCGGGCGGTCATGCCCCGCGACGCGGTCTACCCGCGCGGCGACGACCTGCGGGAGATCGAGCAGTACAACCGGGAGCAGATGGAGGAGTCCCAGGACGCCGCCACCACCGCCGCCCTGGACCACCTGGACCTCAGCGCCGCCGACGTCGACGTCACGCTGCGCCTCGCCGACGTGGGCGGACCCAGCGCCGGACTGCTGTTCTCCCTCGGCATCATCGACAAACTGGACACCGGCGACCTCACCGGCGGCCGGGTCGTCGCCGGCACCGGCACCATCACCCCGGACGGCGAGGTCGGCGCGGTGGGCGGGGTGCCGCTGAAGACGCAGGCCGCCCACCGGGACGGCGCGACCGTCTTCCTGGTGCCGAGGGCGGAGTGCGCGGACGCCGAGGCGGAGCTGCCGGAAGGGATGCGGCTGATCCCGGTGGAGACGCTCACCGGTGCGGTGGACGCGCTGACGGCTCTGGAGACGGGCCGGGGAACCGTCCCCGCCTGCTGATCAGCCCGTGCTCGGCCGGTACTCGGCCCGGGCCCGGTTCCCGGTCAGCCCCCCTTCACGAATCCCTTCTCGATCATCCAGTCCAGCGCCACCTGGTGCGGATCCTCCCCGTCGACGTCGACCTTCCCGTTCAGCGTCCGCGCCACCTCGTTGGTCAGCGCCTTGGTCACCGGCGCCAGCACGGAGGCGATCGCCGGCCACTCCCGGAGGGTCGCGGTGCGCACCATGGGCGCCGCGTTGTAGTTCGGGAAGAAGTGCTTGTCGTCCTCCATCACCACCAGGTCCATGGCCTTGATCCGGCCGTCGGTGGTGAACACCTCGCCGTAGGTGCAGGTGCCCTCGGCGGCCTGGGTGTAGATGATGCCCGTGTCCATCTGCGTGACGTTGCGCGGCGGGATGTCCATCCCGTACGCCTTCTCCATGCCCGGCAGCCCGTCCGCCCGGTTGGCGAACTCGCCCTCCACGCACAGCGTCACCGCACTCGGGTCGGTCCTCGACAGCTCGGCCACCTGGGAGAGCGTGTCGGTGCGGTACTTCCTGTGGTTGGCCTGGTTCATGGCCAGCGCGTAGGTGTTGTTCAGGGGAGCGGGCGGCAGCCAGGTCAGCCCGTTCTTCAGGTCCGCGTCGTACACCGCCTGCCACTGCGCCTGCTCGTCGGGGATGGGCCTGCTGTGCCCCAGGTAGGTGATCCAGGCGGTGCCGGTGTACTCGTAGGTGGCGTCGGCGTCGCCGTTCTCGACGGCCGCGCGGGTGCCGACGGAGCCCTGGATGCCGGTGCGGTCCAGCACCTCGGCGCCGGCCGCCTCGAAGGCGATGCCCATGATCGCGCCGAGGACGAGCTGCTCGGTGAACTCCTTCGAGACGACGGTGAGATCGGCGCCCTCCAGCGGCCTGCCCCGGCCGATGGTGCCCGGCTCGACGTCGTCGGTCATGGGGGAACCGCTGTGCAGCCCGCAGCCGGCGGCGGCCAGGGCCGCGGCCAGCACCCCGGCCAGCAGCGCCCGCCCACGCCCGCGCGGGCGCTCCGCGCCGCCGGCCGTCCGCACGCTCATGTCCCCACCTCCAGGCCGCGCGGGCGCAGCAGCAGCTCGGCCAGCGAGGCCAGCCAGTCCACCAGCAGGGCCAGCGAGACGGTGAGGATCGAGCCGAGCATCAGCACCGGCATCCGCTGGCTGGTGATGCCGGTGGTGATCAGCACCCCCAGCCCGCCGCCTCCGCCGAAGACCGCGAGGGTCGCCGTGCCGACGTTGAGGACCAGGGCGGTGCGCACCCCGGCCAGGATCAGCGGGACGGCGAGCGGGAGCTCCACCCGGGTCAGCACGCCCAGCGGGGACATGCCGATGCCGCGGGCCGCCTCCAGCAGCGCCGGTTCGTTGGCCTTCAGCCCCGCGATCGTGTTCGACAGCACCGGCAGGATGGCGTAGATGATGATGCCGATCAGCGCCGACCGGCGGCCGATGCCCAGCCAGATGACCAGCAGCGCCAGCAGACCGATCGCCGGGGTGGCCTGGCCCGTGTTGGCGAGGGCCAGCGCCACCGGGGTGGCCTTCCGCAGCGTCGGGCGGGTGAGCAGGATGCCCGTCGGGATCGCGATGATCAGGACGAAGAAGGTGGAGATCGCCGTCAGCTGGATGTGCTGCCACAGTGCCTCGGTGACCCGGCCCTCGGCCAGGGCGTTCTCGCTGAGCGGGTCCAGCTCGGCCTGTTCGAACCACAGCCAGGTGGCCAGCAGCACCGCGATGACGAACGCCGGCAGGAACGTCAGCTTCTGCCAGCTGATCCGCCGCTGGGGCACGGCAGGCGCCGGAGGCCGCGGCTCCGGCTCCTCCGCCTCCTCCGCCTCCTCCGGCTCCCGTTCCTCGTCCCGCAGCCGCAGCGACGGCTCGCGCTCCTCGGGCGCGTCCCCGAGCGGGGGCCCGGACGATCCGCTCACGCCTTCGCCTCCCCGGTGAAGCCCTCCTGCTCGGCATGGGTCTGCTCGGCGCGGGCCTCCTCCAGGTCGTGCCGGTGGGCCAGCGCGTCCAGCCGGTCGGCCTCCAGGAGCTCGTGCACCGAGTTCATCAGCGTCTCCATGTCGACGACTCCGGTGTACTCGCCGCGCCGACCGGTGACCGCGACCCGTCCCGTGTTGTCGGTCAGCACCGCCTCCAGCGCGTCCCGCAGCGTCGCGTCCCGGGTCACGGTGTCGGTGACCAGCGTGCCCGCCCGGGCCAGCGAGCCCTTGGCCCGCATCAGATCGCCGCGGCGCAGCCACTTGTAGGGGCGGCCCCGCTTGTCGAGCAGCAGGATCTCGTTGCTGCCGCTGTCCCGGAGCCGGTCGAAGATCTGCTGCAGCGGGTCGTCCACCCGCACCGTCGGATAGCCGATGATCTCCACGTCCCGTACCCGGCTGAGGTTCAGCCGCTTCAGCGCGGCCCCGGCGCCCACGAAACCGGAGACGAAGTCGTCCGCCGGATTGGTCAGGATCGCCTCCGGGGTGTCGAACTGCGCGATGTGCGAGCGTTCGCGCAGCACGGCGATCCGGTCACCCAGCTTGATCGCCTCGTCGAAGTCGTGGGTGACGAAGACGATGGTCTTGTGCAGCTCGTGCTGCAGCCGGATCAGCTCGTCCTGCAGATGGTCGCGGGTGATCGGGTCCACCGCGCCGAACGGCTCGTCCATCAGCAGCACCGGCGGATCGGCCGCCAGCGCCCGGGCCACGCCCACCCGCTGCTGCTGACCGCCGGAGAGCTGCCGGGGATAGCGGCCGTGGAACTCGCCCGGGTCCAGCCCCACCAGGTCGAGCATCTCCTCCACCCGGGACCGGATCCGCGACTTCGGCCAGCCGACCATCTTCGGTACCAGGGCGATGTTCTGTGCGACCGTCATGTGCGGGAACAGCCCCGAGGCCTGGATGGCGTAGCCGATCTTGCGGCGCAGCTTCACCGGGTCCATGTCGGTGACGTCCTCACCGCCGATGCGGATCCGGCCGCCGGTCGGCTCGATCAGCCGGTTGACCATCTTCAGGGCGGTGGACTTCCCGCACCCCGACGGGCCGACCAGGATGACCGTCTCGCCCGCCCTGATCTCCATCGAGACGTTGTCCACGGCGGGCTGCGCGCTGTTCGGGTAGCGCTTCGTGAGGTTGTGCAGCTCGATGGCGGCCCCGGACGCGGCAGCACCGGCGGCGCTCCCCGCAGCCCCGGAACTCCCGGAGGGCACCGAAGGTGCGGAGGCTCTGGCGGACTCGGATCTCTCGGACGTCTCAGGCACGGATCCCCCTGGGGATGGTCAGCCGACCGATCAGGACGTACGCGGCGTCGAACAGCAGGGCCAGGACGATGATCCCGAGCGTGCCCGAGAGCACCAGGTTGAGTGCGTTCTTGCTGCCCAGCGAGGCGATCCCGCGGAAGATCTCGTTGCCGAGGCCGGGCCCGGAGGCGTAGGCGGCGATCGCGGCGATACCCATCAGCATCTGGGTCGAGACCCGGATGCCGGTCAGGATCGGCGGCCAGGCCAGCGGCAGCTCCACCCGCAGCAGCCGGGCCGCACGGGACATCCCGATCCCCTTGGCCGCGTCCACCAGAGCCGGGTCGACCCCGCGCAGCCCCACGATGGAGTTCCGCACGATCGGCAGCAGCCCGTACAGGGTCAGCGCGGTCACCGTCGGCGGCACGCCCAGCCCGACGACGGGGATGAGCAGACCGATCATGGCCAGCGACGGAATGGTCAGGATGGTCGAGGTGGTGAGCGTGGCCAGGTTCCCGGCCCACTCGCTGCGATAGGTGACGACCCCGATCAGCACACCGATGAGCGTGGCCACCACCATGCACTGGAAGACGGCGCTGGCATGCTGGTAGGCGTCGGTGAGCAGCTGCTCGTGCCGGTTGACCAGGAAGTCCCAGAAGTTCACCCGTGACTCACCTCCGGGACGGCCGTGCCCTTTTCACATCGGTCCTACTCGCGCCGGTCCCCGGCCGCCTGCTCCACCAGCGGGATGATCCGCAGCGGAACCGGGTTCTCCATGACGATGGCAGTGGCGGCCCGGACGATGCCATCAAAACCGACAACCCGGTCGATCACCCGCTGGAGATCGGCGTTCGAGCGGGCCACCAGCCGGCACAGCATGTCCCCGGTGCCGGTCGTGGTGTGCAGCTCCAGCACCTCCGGCACGGACGCCAAGTGCGCCCGGACATCGGCGCCTTGGCCCTGCCGGATCTCCAGCGTCGCGAACGCCGTGACCGGGTAGCCCAGCGCGGCCGGGTCGACCTGCGGCCCGAACCCGCGGATGACTCCGTTCGACTGAAGCCGGTCCAGGCGCGCCTGCACCGTCCCGCGCGCCACCCCCAGCCGCCGGGACATCTCCAGCACCCCTATCCGCGGCTCCCGCGCCAGCAGCCCGATGATCCGTCCGTCCAGACGATCGATCGCCACGCCTCACCATCCCGACTGGTCATCCTGTACAGAACGCCCGCCCATGCGGCCATCACACCAAGCAGATTGCCCAGTGAACAGGCAAACTATTGCGCACCTTGCCGACGCGGGAGACCCTGCGGATATGACCCAGACCACACACCACACTCCCGACACCGCACGGCAGGCCGACCCCTTCCCGGTCAAGGGAATGGACGCGGTCGTCTTCGCCGTGGGCAACGCCAAGCAGGCGGCGCACTACTACTCCACCGCCTTCGGCATGCGGCTGGTCGCCTACTCCGGACCGGAGAACGGCAGCCGCGAGACCGCGAGCTACGTGCTGGAGAACGGCTCCGCCCGGTTCGTCCTCACCTCGGTGATCAAGCCCGCCACCGACTGGGGCCGCTTCCTCGCCACCCACGTGGCCGAGCACGGCGACGGCGTCGTCGACCTCGCCATCGAGGTCCCGGACGCGCGCGCCGCATACGCCTACGCCATCGAGCACGGCGCGACCTCCGTCGCCGAGCCGTACGAGGTCAAGGACGAGCACGGCACCGTCGTCCTCGCCGCCATCGCCACCTACGGCGAGACCCGCCACACCCTGGTCGAGCGCAGCGGCTACGACGGCCCGTACCTGCCCGGCTACGTCGCCGCCGACCCCATGGTCGAACCCCCCGCCCAGCGCACCTTCCAGGCCATCGACCACTGCGTGGGCAACGTGGAACTCGGCCGCATGAACGAGTGGGTCGGCTTCTACAACAAGGTCATGGGCTTCACGAACATGAAGGAGTTCGTGGGCGACGACATCGCCACCGAGTACAGCGCCCTGATGTCCAAGGTCGTCGCCGACGGCACGCTCAAGGTCAAGTTCCCGATCAACGAGCCCGCCGTCGCCAAGAAGAAGTCCCAGATCGACGAGTACCTGGAGTTCTACGGCGGCGCCGGCGTCCAGCACATCGCGCTGAACACCAACGACATCGTGCAGACCGTCCGCACCATGCGGGCCAACGGCGTGCGGTTCCTGGACACGCCCGACTCCTACTACGACACCCTCGGCGAGTGGGTCGGCGACACCCGCGTACCCGTCGGGACGCTGCGCGAGCTGAAGATCCTCGCCGACCGCGACGAGGACGGCTATCTGCTGCAGATCTTCACCAAGCCGGTCCAGGACCGCCCGACCGTATTCTTCGAGATCATCGAGCGGCACGGCTCGATGGGCTTCGGCAAGGGCAACTTCAAGGCCCTGTTCGAGGCGATCGAGCGCGAGCAGGAGAAGCGCGGCAACCTCTGACGGCCCCGGTCCGCTACGAGGCGGGCGGGTCCTCCACCGAGGGCTCGCCCAGCCGCTCCAGCGCCCGCTCCGCCTGCGGAACCCACAGCGGCGAGAAATACGGGTTGATCCGCAGCGCTTCCCGGAGATGCCGCCGGGCCGCGCCGTACCGCTGCAACTTCCGCTCGATCACACCCCGGTGGAACACGTACAGCGCGCTGCGCACCCCGCCGCCGTGCTCGCCCTCCGTCGCCCGCACCGCATAGCGCAGCGCCTCCTCGTGCCGCCCGGCGCGGTGCAGCGCCCAGCCCAGCGCATCCGCCACCGCGGTGCCCGGCTGCCGCCGCCACTCGGCCCGCAGCCGCTGCACCGCCGCCCGGGCGTCGCCGTGGTCCGCCTCGAACCGCCCCAGCACCAGCTCCTCGCCCACCCCGCCCGCGTCCGCCTTCCGCACCCGCTCGCGCAGCAGGTCGTACTGCACCCGCGCGGACCGCCCCAGCCCCAGCGACTCGTACAGCTCACCCAGCTCCAGAGCATGCTCCGGCCGGGGCCGCCCGGCCAGCGCCGCCTGGTACGCCGTCAGCGCCTCGGCCGTCCGGTCCAGCGCCACCAGCACCCGCCCCTGCCCGGCCAGCGCACCCCGACGGTCGGGATCGGCGCGCACCGCCGCCCGGAAGTACCGCAGCGCCGCCTCCCGGTCCCCGCGCTCGAAGGCCAGCTGCCCGGCCTGCTCCAGATACGCCGCCCGCTCGGCCGGTGCCTCGGCCGCCGCCAGCGCGTCGGAGATCTGCGCCGCCGCGTCCTCCCGCCAGCCCCGGTCCCGGTAGACCTGCGCCGCCCGCGCCCCGACCACCGGGCCGGAACCCAGCTTCTGCAACCGGTCCAGCGCCCGCCCCACCGCCTCGTGCTCGCCCAGCCCGGAGTAGGCGTCGATCAGCACCGCATGCGCCGTCCACCGCTTCGGCGCCGCCTTCCGCGCGGCCTCCCCCCACCTCTTCGCCGCCGGGAAGTCCCGCCGCGCCACCGCCAGCGCCGCCAGCCCCTCCAGCGCGGCAGCGTTGCCCCGGTCCGCCTTCAGCGACGCCCGCAGCGCCCGCTCGGCCCGCGGAAAGTCCGCCGCGTCCGCCGTGCGCCGCCCCCGCTCCACATACGCCGCCCCCAGCACCGCCCATGCCGCCGCGTCCCCGGGACGCTCCCGCAGATGCGCCTCGTGGCCGCCGATCAGCACCGCCAGATCGGCCGGCGCGGCAGGCGCCCCCGCGGTGAGCGCACCACGCGCCCGCGCCGCGGGCCCCGCCGCCGCGGGAGCGAAGCCCCGCTCCCAGGGCCGCAGCACCAGCACCCCGCCCAGCACACCGAGTACGGCGATCAGGGCACCCGAGGCGATCAGCACCCGCCGGGTGCGGCGGGCGCGCCGCCGCCGGACCGGATCGTCCAGAAGGTTCATCACACCGCAACTGTGCGCCCGTACCACGGGCCCACCCGGGCAGCCGAAGGCCACCGCCCACGGGGTTCACACCGATGGCGGCCGATGACACCCTGTGATCATGAGCGGTATCGAAGCGCGCCCCGACGCGGCCGGCGCGGCGGCCGGCGGACTCGTCGAGCGGCTGCTCGCCGGCCTGCCCGCCGAGGCCGTCCTCACCGACCCCGACGTCACGGCCTCCTACGCCAACGACATGGCGAGCTTCTGCCCGTCCGGCACCCCCGCCGTGGTGGTGCTGCCGCGCACCGTCGAACAGGTCCAGCACATCATGCGCACCGCCACCGAGCTGCGCGTCCCGGTCGTCCCGCAGGGCGCCCGCACCGGCCTGTCCGGCGGCGCCAACGCCTCCGACGGCTGCATCGTGCTCTCCCTGACCCGGATGGACCGCGTCCTGGAGGTCAGCCCCGTCGACCGTGTCGCCGTCGTCGAACCGGGCGTCGTCAACGCCGCGCTCTCCCGCGCGGTCGGCGCACACGGCCTCTACTACCCTCCCGACCCCTCCAGTTGGGAGATGTGCACCATCGGCGGCAACATCGGCACCGCCTCCGGCGGCCTGTGCTGCGTCAAGTACGGGGTCACCGCCGAGTACGTCCTCGGCCTCGACGTCGTCCTCGCCGACGGCCGGCTGATGTCCACCGGCCGCCGCACCGCCAAGGGAGTCGCCGGATACGACCTGACCCGCCTGTTCGTCGGCTCCGAGGGCTCCCTCGGCATCGTCGTCCGGGCCGTGCTGGGCCTGCGGCCCAAGCCGCCGCCGCACCTGGTGCTGGCCGCCGAGTTCGCCTCCGCGTCCGCCGCCTGCGACGCGGTCTGCCGCATCATGGCGGGGGGACACGTGCCCTCCCTGCTCGAGCTGATGGACCGGACGACCGTCAAGGCGGTCAACGACATGGCCCGGATGGGACTGCCGGAGACCACCGAGGCCCTGCTGCTCGCCGCCTTCGACACCCCCGACCCGGCCGCCGACCTCGCCGCCGTCGGCGCCCTGTGCGAGGCGGCCGGCGCCACCGCGGTCGTCCCCGCCGACGACGCCGCCGAGTCCGAACTGCTCCTGCAGGCCCGCCGGCTGTCCCTCACCGCGCTGGAGGCGGTCACGGGCACCACGATGATCGACGACGTGTGCGTGCCCCGCTCCCGGCTCGGTGACCTGATCGACGGGGTCGAGCGCATCGCCGCCGGGTACGACCTCACCATCGGCGTCGTCGCCCACGCGGGCGACGGCAACACCCACCCCACGGTCTGCTTCGACGCCCGGGACCCCGACGAGTCCCGGCGCGCCCGCGAGTCCTTCGACGCGATCATGGCCCTCGGCCTGGAACTCGGCGGCACCATCACCGGCGAGCACGGCGTGGGGGTGCTGAAGAAGGAGTGGCTGGCGCGCGAGATCGGCCCGGTCGGGCTGGAGATGCAGCGGGCGGTCAAGCAGGCCTTCGACCCGCTCGGCATCCTCAACCCGGGCAAGCTGTTCTGAGTCCCGTCGATCACTGGGCGAGCAGCCCGGCCAGCCCGTCGTCCAGGCCGAGCCGCCCGCCCTCACTCCCCGGGGGGCACGCTCGCAGCGTCCGCTCCAGCCAGGCCGACACCTGCGCCGTCGGCGCCTGCAGCAGTGCGTCCCCGTCCGGGCTGCTCAGCGCGATCAGCACCACGCTGCGCCCGTCGGTCTTGGTCGGCCACACCCGCACATCCCCGTGCCCGCACGGCCGGAACACCCCCTCCACCAGCAGATCGCGGGCGAACGTCCAGTGCACCGGCCGGTCGGAGTTGATGTGGAAGGCGATGTGCACGGCGTACGGGTCGTCGGTGCGGTAGGCGAGCCGGGCCGGTACCGGGACGCTGTGCTCCGGCGACAGGATGAGCCGCAGTTCCAGCTCCCGCTCCACGACGGTGTGGTGGTGCATGGCGTGGGTGTCCTCTCCTCGCAGGGATCCGAACGGGCCCTGTGGAACGGGCCCGCACGAGGGAGAGCGGCCGGGGCGGGGAGCATTACGCGGGTTCCCGGGAAAAGTTCTCCGGGCTCGCTGCGCGGGTGAAACGGCATGCGTGAGGTTGCCCGGAAAGGGGGCGGGTCCGGCAGGACCGGCGGTGCGGACTGCGCCGGTCTGATAGATGTGGAGGCTCCCATACCACCCACCGAGCAGATACGGGACGACGGACATGAGCGCCCCAACCCCGGCCCCGGGCGACGACAGGCCCCGCGAAGGGTATTACCCGGACCCGTCCATTCCTGGATATGTCCGGTACTGGAACGGCGCCTCCTGGGTGCCCGGCACCAGCCGGCCCGCGCCCGCGGCCGGCGAGCAGCTCGCCCCGCCGCCCGGTGTGCGGCCCGCCCGGCCGTCCGTCGAGGAGACCGGCCCGCACTTCTTCGACGAGGACCCGGTCGACGGGCCCGCCGCCGCGGCCCAGCACGGCAGTGCCCCGGAGCCGGCCGAGGCGTGGGGCGGCGACCAGCCGCGCCGCGCCCCGTGGCCGGCCCCGCAGGGCAGCGACCCGCGGGTGCCGCACGCGTCCACGGCGGGCTCGGCGAACTGGCCCGCCGCCGGCGCCGGTGCGACGGCCCCCGGGCCCGCCATGACGGACTCCGCCGCCGAGGGCCGGCCCGGCGGCACCGGAGCCGTGGCGCCGGGGGGCGGCAGTGCGGCGCCCGCCGAGGGCCGTGCCACCGACGCCGGGGACGCGGAGCGTTGGCCCGCCGCCGGCGGCCGGTCCCCCGAGCCCCCGGCCGGGAGCGACGACGCGGAGCCGGGCGGAGGCACGTTCGTCTTCCGCCGCCCGGCCGCCGGAGCCGGCAAGGCACCGGCCGCCGACGAGGGCACGATGACCTTCCGTCCGGTTCCCCCGCGCGCGGCGGAGCCGAAGGGACCGGCCGCCGACGCGCCCTCCGGCACCGCGAACCCGCCCGCCGCGGCTGCCTCGTCCGGTGGCCCCGGCTCCGGCCCCGGCTTCGGCGCAGGGAAGGCCGCCGCGGCGCGGGCCGCAGTAGCGGAGTCCGGGACCGCAACCCCGGCCCAGGCACCGGCCGCCGCCCCGACCGCCCTCTCCGGCCCCCAGCAGTCACCCCCGTCCGTCCCCCAGCAGTCGTCCGCGCCGCTCACCAGTGGCCCCGGCGGCGGGCAGTCCTCGTGGGCGCAGCAGGTCCACCGGCTCGCCGGCGCCGCCGGTGACGGCCGGCCGGTCGCCCCCTGGAAGCCGCCCGTCGAGGACCCCTTCCAGGCCGCCGCCCGGCGCCAGGCCTCGGCCCGCCCCGCCGGACTCGGCAGGCGGCTGGCCGCCCGGCTGCTGGACACCGTCGTCCTGGCCGCCGTCACCGCGGTGGCCGCCATTCCCCTCGGCACCCGGGCCCTCGACCACGTCAACGGCAAGATCGACGAGGCCAGGCTTTCCGGGGAGACCGTCACGGTCTGGCTGCTCGACGGCACGACCGCGCTGTATCTCGGTGCCGTCCTCGCCGTCCTGCTGCTCTTCGGCGTGGTCTACGAGGCGCTGCCCACCGCCAAGTGGGGCCGCACCCTCGGCAAGAAGCTGCTGGGCATCCAGGTCCGGGACATCGAGGGCCATGAGGCCCCGTCCTTCGGCGCCGCACTGCGCCGCTGGCTGGTCTACAGCATCCCCGGCCTGCTCGTCGTCGGTGTCGTCGGCGTCGCATGGTGCCTCTTCGACCGCCCCTGGCACCAGTGCTGGCACGACAAGGCAGCCCACACCTTCGTAGCAGCCTGACGCCACGCAGACACGCAGACGGCTCCGCCACCCGGCCAACCACGCCACCGCCGTCCGACCCCGCCGCCGCCCGCCCACCGGCTCAGCCGGGGCGGGCGCCCACCCGGCGGGGGGTGGGATCCGCCGGTCCGCGGGCAGTCGTTCCGCCTGGGACGGTGCCCACCCGTGCGGGCGGCGGGATCCGTTCACCCGCGGGCAGTCATGTCGCCGGGACGGCGTCCACCCACGGGCGGTGGGATCCGCCAAGTCGCGGGCAGTCGTGGCTCCCTCGGTGTCCGGACGGCCTGGGGGTGCCCCGTGGCGCGGTACGGGTGGGGGCGGGCGGCACCCGGTCGGCGCCGGGCCGGGTCGCCCTGCGCGGCGGTCACCGCGGTGTTGGGGAACCCTGCCACCTCCGGAGGTCACCGGAGTGCCGGGCAACCTGCCCTCCACGGAGGGTCCCGGGGCGCGGGGCAACCGCCCATTCCCGCTGCGGTCACCGCGGCGCGGTGAAACCGCCCGTCCCCGAGGTGGTCACCGCGACTCCGCTCCCGCCCATTGCCGGTGGCACCGGGCACCCGCGGAGGTACCCCGGGCCGCGACACCCCGGTAGAACCAGGCACCGCACCGGTACCCCGGACGGCGGCGCGCCGGATGCGCCGCCGATGCGTTCGCGGTCGACTCGGGCCATGAGCAGCGAACCGCCCCCCGGCCCCGGCCGGCAGCCCCCGGACGACAACGACCCGTTCAGGAAGCAGCCCCCGCCGCCCGGACCGGGCGCGGGCGGCTCCGAATCCGGCTCCGGCTCCGACTCCGGCTCCGACTCCGGATCCGGAGCCGGATCCCCGTACGACAGCCCACCCCCCGGCGGCCCACCCTCTGGAGGCCAGCCACCCCCGGGTGGCCAACCGCCCCCCGGCGGCCAGCCCCCGCCCTACTCCGGCGGCCCCTACGGCGGCGACCCGTACGGCGGCGGCAACTACCCCGGCGACCCGCTCGCCGGCATGCCCCCGCTCGCCGACAGCGGCCGCCGCACGCTCGCCCGGATCGTCGACATGATCCTGGTCGGCGTGGTGGTCTGGCTGCTCGGCTGGGCCTTCAACGTCGACGAGTACACGGTGGACGGCGACGAGATCGAGGTCAGCAGGTCCTTCGGCCAGGGCCTGATCGCCGCCGTGCTCTACATCGCCTACGACACCTTCCTGACCGCCAAGCGCGGACAGACCCTCGGCAAGCAGTGGCTCGGGATGCGGGTGGCCAACCTCGACAACGGCGCCACGCCCTCCATGCAGACCTCACTCATCCGGGCGGCGGTGCTGTGGATCCCGTTCGCGTTCTGCTGTGCCTGCATCTGGACCATCATCTGCGGCGGCTGGAGCTTCTTCGACAAGCCCTACAAGCAGGGCCTGCACGACAAGGCGGCCAAGACGGTCGTGGTCAGCGCCCGTTGAGCGGGATGCGGTGCCGCTGGGGCGGGGTCAGGCCGCACGCTCGCGCACCGGCTCGCCGGCCGCCGTCCCGGCGGTGCGGGCGGCCGGGACCGGATCGGTGCGGGGCGCGGCCGGAGCGACGGGCCGGGGCGCCGGCGTCCGCCGCGGCCTGGGCGCCGCCACGGTCAGGGCGACCAGCAGCCCGAGGGCGAGCGCCACGACGGAGATGGCGGCGGTGAGGGCGGCTCCCGGCCCCGAACCCGCCTGCGCCGCCAGCAGCATGGCGAGGGTCGAGAAGATCACGGTGCACGAGCCGTAGGCGATCTGTGCGACGGTCGGGCGTGGCATGGCCATCGTGTCCTCGGCAGACATCGGGGGCGAAACGGGCTGTCGGCCTGGCTTTCCGCCGACATCGGGGCGTTCCGCCAATCGACTCTAGTCGGCTGGATGCCCGAGCGGAACGAACGGTAAGCGTGACCTGACCAACAGTGCCGATGCACGGGGGGCGCACGGAGTCATGCCGTCCATCACGTGGACGGTGCCGCGCGCCCGTTCGACCGTCACTTGCCGTCCGCAAAGCGAACGCGCGCTCCGCATAGTGCACTTGATCTGCTCAAGTCAAGGTCTGTCTTTTCCGGCGAACCTCTAGTCAAATGTCGTCACTTGAAAACACGCGTGGTTCACGCGTGCGCGGACCCAACACACTTCTGACCCCCCATCCGCGCACGCGCACGCGGGGGAGGAACTCAAGTGACCAGAAGACCCTGGACGTTCAGAGCGGCGGCCACCGCCGTCGCGCTCGCCGCGGCCGGCGCCACGCTCTCCGCCGCCGGTGTCGCACAGGCGGACGCTCCCGCCCGGCCGCAGGCCGTGAGCAGTGACGGCCACGACGGCCACGACCCGCACCCGGCGAAGGACAACCACGCGCACGACCTCGACGGGCCGATGAGCAAGACTCAGGAGGCCCAGCGCGAGGAGGCCCTGAAGCAGGTCATCTCCGGCAAGGCCTCGGTCAGGAAGAAGGACGGCTCCAAGGTCGTCCAGCTCAAGAGCAAGCGCGGCGACGCCAAGTACGTCGAGCTGGGCCGGGAGAAGACCGACAAGATCTTCACCATCCTGGTCGAGTTCGGTGACGAGATCGACAGCCGCTACGGCGGCACCCCCGGCCCGCTGCACAACCAGATAGCCAAGCCGAACCGGCGCACGGACAACTCCACCGCCTGGAAGCGGGACTACGACCGGCAGCACTTCGAGGACCTGTACTTCGGCTCCGGCAAGGGCGTCAACTCGGTCAAGACGTACTTCGAGAAGCAGTCCTCCGGCCGCTACTCGGTCGAGGGCGAGGTCTCCGACTGGGTGAAGGTCCCCTACAACGAGGCCCGCTACGGCAACAACGCCTGCGGCCAGAGCAACTGCACCAGCGTCTGGAACGTCGTCAGCGACGGCCTGAACGCCTGGGTCGCCCAGCAGAAGGCGGCCGGCCGCAGCGACGCGCAGATCAAGGCCGATGCCGCCCGGTTCGACGAGTGGGACCGCTACGACTTCGACGGCGACGGCGACTTCAACGAGCCCGACGGCTACATCGACCACTTCCAGATCGTGCACGCCGGCGAGGACGAGTCCGCGGGCGGCGGCGCCCAGGGCACCGACGCGATCTGGGCGCACCGCTGGTACGCCTTCGGCACCGACGCCGGCGCCACCGGCCCCGAGCAGAACCGGCTCGGCGGCGCGCAGATCGGCTCCACCGGCATCTGGGTCGGCGACTACACGATCCAGCCGGAGAACGGCGGACTCGGCGTCTTCGCCCACGAGTACGGCCACGACCTCGGTCTGCCGGACCACTACGACACCGCGGGCGGCGAGAACTCCACCGGCTTCTGGACCCTGATGTCCTCCGGTTCCTGGCTGGGCACCGGCCGCAAGGAGATCGGCAACCTGCCCGGCGACATGACCGCCTGGGACAAGCTCCAGCTCGGCTGGCTGAAGTACGACACCGCCAAGGCCGGCATCAACTCCTGGCACAAGCTGGGCGTCGCCGAGTACAACACCAAGCACAAGCAGGCGCTGGTCGTCGAGCTGCCGGAGAAGGCGGTCACCACCGAGATCATCCCGCCGGCCCAGGGGGAGACCCAGTGGTGGAGCGGCAGCGGTGACAACCTCAAGAACACCCTGACGCGTTCGCTCGACCTCACCGGCAAGGGCTCCGCCGAGCTCACCTTCGACGGCTGGTACGACATCGAGGCCAACTACGACTACCTCTACACCGAGGTCTCCACCGACGGCGGCGAGAACTGGACCGCCCTCGACGGCACCGTGGACGGCAAGCCGATCCCGCGCGACGGCAGTGACAAGCCCGCCCTGCACGGCACGCTGGAGGGTTACACCAAGTTCGCGTACTCCCTCGACGCGTACGCCGGTCAGAAGGTCGACCTGCGCTTCCGCTACCAGACGGACGGCGGCGTGGCCCAGAAGGGCTTCACGGCCGACGCGATCACGGTCACCGCGGACGGCGCGCCCGTCTTCACCGACGACGCCGAGACCGCGGACGGCGCCTGGAAGGCCACCGGCTTCTCCCGCGTCGGCGCCTCGTTCACCAAGGACTACGCGCAGTACTACATCGCCGAGAACCGGCAGTACGTGTCGTACGACAAGACGCTGAAGGTCGGCCCGTACAACTTCGGCTTCACGTCCCGCCCGGACTGGGTGGAGCACTACGCGTACCAGAACGGTCTGCTGATCTGGAAGTGGGACACCTCCCAGGCGGACAACAACACCAGCCAGCACCCCGGCACCGGTCTGGTCCTGCCGATCGACTCCCACCCGACCGCGCTGAAGTGGTCCGACGGTTCGCTGATGCGCAACCGCATCCAGAGCTACGACGCGCCGTTCAGCAAGTACCGCACCGACGGCATGATGCTGCACAAGTCGGACGTGGCGACCTGGATCCCGGGCTCGAAGGGCGTGTCGGTCTTCAACGACCGCAAGAACGACTACTACGACGAGTCGAACCCGACCGGCGGTGTCAAGATCACTGACACCAACACGAAGATCAAGATCCTCAAGGAGGCCAGGAACGGCTCGACCATCGAGCTGGAGGTCGGCCCCGCGGGTAGGTAAACCGCATCTTCGCAGGTCAGAGCATGATCGGCGGTGACCCTCTGGCGGGTCACCGCCGATCCGTGTTTAGGTGCGTCCTGTGGTTCTCTTATTGACACACAGACCGACACCGACCGACACGGGGGTATGAGCGCATGGCCGCAGGAGGCTTCTGCAAGTTGCCGAACGGCACCGTGGTGGTGGCGCTGAACCTGTCCAGCCCCGCCGCCGACGGACCCGCCGGGGTGCGGGTGCTCGTCCACGCCCAGAACCGGGCGCGCGCCCTGACCAGGCTGCGCAACCTGGGGCTGCGCGCGGTCTACCTGCGGGGCAACGCGGCCCCGCCCACCCCGGACGAGATCACGGCGGTCCTGCACCATCCGGACGGCCTGATATGGCGGACCGCCCCGGTGGCCGGGGTCACCGGGGCCCCGAGCCCGGTCCAGGAGCTGTGGCACCCGATCCGCGCGCTGCTGCGCAGGCCGACGCCGCAGCCGTAGCCGCGTAGCCCGCGGCGCTCCCGCGGGCTACTGCAGGACGGGCTTGCCGGTCAGCTCCACGTCCGCCTGGCGGAGCTCCTCCAGGGCGCGCTCGGTGGTCTCCGCGGCGACCCCGGCGGTGAGGTCCAGCAGGACGTGGGTGCGGAAGCCCTCCTTGGCGGCGTCCAGCGCGGTGGCCCGCACACAGTGGTCGGTGGCGATGCCGACGACGTCCACCTCGTCGATCTCCCGGGCGCGCAGCCAGTCGGCGAGCCGGACGCCGTTCTCGTCCTCGCCCTCGAAGCCGCTGTAGGCCGCCGCGTAGGCGCCCTTGTCGAAGACGGCGTCGATGGCGCCGGAGGCGACGGCGGGCGCGAAGTTGGGGTGGAAGCCCACCCCCTCCGTGCCGGCCACGCAGTGCGCGGGCCAGGAGCGGACGAAGTCGGGGTTGTCGGCGAAGTGGCCGCCGGGCGCGATGTGGTGGTCCCGGGTGGCCACCACATGGCGGTAGCCGGCCGGAGCCTGCGCGATCAGCTCGGTGATGGCGGCGGCCACGTCGGCGCCCCCGGCCACCGCGAGGCTGCCCCCCTCGCAGAAGTCGTTCTGCACGTCTACGACGATCAAGGCGCGGCGCATGGCGGTGGTCCTTCGACTATGGGGTCGGGGCGGAAGGGGTGACAGGGGATGCCGGCCCGGCGGGTGTGGAACCTCCGAGCCTAGGGAATTCCGGCGCGGTACGGGAGAGGGCACCGCCGGCCGTAACGCGTCGCACCCGCATTCAGCTACCCGACCCGACGTGTACGTACTCCGTCGGAAGGACGGGTTCCCCGCGGGAGAGCTGTGTCGCGGACATCGGCAGTCCTGCGCGGGCCGCCGCGTGCCGGTCACGGGCGGCGTCCAGCGGTTCGCGGGCCACCGTCTCCCCGCCCTTGACCAGCTCGGCCAGCAGCTGCCGGCCGGCCAGCTCCGGCGGCACCGGTCCGGCACCCACCACCTCGGCCTCGGCGGTTCCCTCGGCGTCCAGCCGCCGGGCGGCCCACTTGCGCCCGCCGATCGAGGTCTTGCCGCCGGTGGACCGCTTGGCCACCGGCACCAGCGGGGCCTGGGGGCCGTCGGACTCGGCGCGGGCCACCAGCTTGTACACCATGGCGGAGGTCGGATGGCCGGACCCGGTCACCAGCTGGGTGCCGACACCGTAGGCGTCCACCGGCGCCGCCGCCAGCGAGGCGATGGCGTACTCGTCCAGGTCCGAGGTCACCACGATCTTCGTCCCGGTGGCGCCCAGCTCGTCCAGCTGCTGCCGCACCCGGTGCGCCACCAGCAGCAGGTCGCCGGAGTCGATCCGCACCGCGCCCAGCTCGGTCCCGGCCACCTCCACCGCCGTACGCACCGCCTCGGCGACGTCGTAGGTGTCGACCAGCAGGGTGGTGCCCCGGCCCAGGGAGTCCACCTGGGCCCGGAAGGCGTCCCGCTCGCTGTCGTGCAGCAGCGTGAAGGCGTGGGCGGAGGTGCCGACGGTCGGGATGCCGTAGCGGAACCCGGCGGCCAGGTCGGAGGTGGTGGCGAAGCCGCCGATGTACGCGGCCCGGGAGGCTGCCACCGCGGCCAGCTCGTGGGTGCGGCGGGCGCCCATCTCGATCAGCGGGCGGTCCCCGGCCGCGGCGGACATCCGCGAGGCGGCCGACGCGATGGCGGAGTCGTGGTTGAGGATCGACAGGACCACCGTCTCCAGCAGCACGCACTCGGCGAAGGTGCCCTCCACCCGCATCACCGGCGACCCCGGGAAGTACACCTCGCCCTCCGGATAGCCCCAGATGTCCCCGGTGAAGCGGTAGCCGGCGAGCCAGGCCAGGGTCTCCTCGTCGACGATGCCGCGTTCCCGCAGGAAGCCGAGGACGTCGTCGTCGAAGCGGAAGTTCTCCACCGCGTCCAGCACCCGGCCGGTGCCGGCGACGACGCCGTAGCGGCGCCCGCTCGGCAGCCGCCGGGTGAAGACCTCGAACACGCTCCGCCGCCCGGCCGTTCCCGCCCGCAGGGCGCCCTGCAGCATCGTCAGCTCGTACTGGTCCGTGAAGAGCGCCGTCGAGGGGACTTCGACCGGCAGCCCAAGGTCCGCTGTGTCCATGGCAACGGATCGTACTCCCATTTCGTCAGTCTGACGATTTCGGGGGACCGGACCGGTCCGCCCGCCCCCGCATGCCCGTTTGTGCGAGTACCCCCCTGTGGTGGCAGCATGGGCCCTGTGACGGCAGCCGCACCCATCGAGATCGAGAAGACCGAGTCGGCGGAAGAGGTCTCCGCCGTGCCCGAACCCGACGTGCCATGGGTGACGATCGTCCACAACGACCCCGTCAATCTCATGAGCTATGTGACCTACGTCTTCCAGTCGTACTTCGGCTACTCCAAGGACAAGGCCACCAAGCTGATGCTCGACGTCCACCACAAGGGCCGGGCGATCGTCTCCAGCGGCTCCCGCGAGGAGATGGAACGGGACGTACAGGCCATGCACGGCTACGGGCTGTGGGCCACCCTGCAGCAGGACCGGAAGTAGCGAATCTCCTCCATGCCAGGAACCTTCGAACCGCTCCCCGGCGGCGGCGCGGCCGTCGCCCTCGACGACGTCGAGATCTCCATCATCCGGTCGCTGGCCGTCCAGCTCCTGGAGCTGATCGGCCCCGGCCCCGCCGAGGACGCGCCCGACGACCCGCTCGCCGAACTCTTCGCCGAAGGCCCCAGCGAGCCGCCCTCCGACCCGGTGCTCCGGCGGCTGTTCCCGGACGCCTACGGCGATCCGGAGGCGACCCCCGGCCCGCGTGAGGCGGAGGAACAGCGGGCGTACTCCGCCGAGTTCCGCCGCTACACCGAGAACGACCTGCGGGCCGGCAAGCGCGACAACGCGCTCACGGTGGTCCGCTCCCTGGACGCGCTGGCCGCGGAGTCGGCCGGCGAGGGCGGCGCGGTGCTCAAGCTGTCGCCGGGGGAGTCCCGGCAGTGGCTCGCCGCCCTCAACGACCTGCGCCTGGCGATCGGCTCCCGGCTGGACATCGCCGACGAGGACGACACCGACCTGCTCTACCGGCTCCCGGACGAGGACCCGCGCAAGCCGATGGTGATGGCGTACCTGTGGCTGGGCGGCCTCCAGGAGACCCTGGTCGGCACGCTGCTGCCCTGAGCCGGGTGTCCGCTCAGCGGACACCCGGCGTCAGCAGCCGCAACCCCGAGGCCGCCGGGCACCGCCCGGCGCGGTCCGAGCAGGCCCGCGGACCCGGCTTGGTCCGGCATGTGGGCCATCTCGTACCACCCATCGGTACGGGGTGGCCCGTCTGCTTATCCTGACCCTCATGCTGACCATCACCCAGGCCCTGTACGACCAGATCGTCGCCCACGCCCGCGCCGACCACCCCGACGAGGCGTGCGGCGTGGTCGCCGGACCCGTGGGCGAGGGCCGCCCCGAGCGCTTCATCCCGATGCTCAACGCCGCCCGCTCGCCCACGTTCTACGAGTTCGACTCGCAGGACCTGCTCAAGCTCTACCGCGAGATGGACGACCGCGACGAGGAGCCGGTGGTCATCTACCACTCCCACACCGCGACCGAGGCCTACCCCTCGCGCACCGACATCTCCTACGCCAACGAACCCGGCGCCCACTACGTCCTCGTCTCCACGGCCGACACCGACGGCGCCGGAGACTTCCAGTTCCGGTCCTTCCGGATCGTCGAGGGCGAGGTGACCGAGGAGGAGGTCAAGATCGTCGCGGCCGGCTGACCACTGCCGGCCGGCCCGTCCTGACCCCTGCCGACCGACCGCTGACCACGGGCATCTCGACATACGGATGAGGAACGTCCGAAGTATGAGATCACACTCCGAGGGGCCGACCGGGAATCGATACGATGAGCCCATGGTTCTTCTCGACGTGAGCGACAAGGCGCCGGGCATGCTGCTCGTGGCGCGGCTGCACGTCGACCTGTGCAGGCTGAACAGCGCCATCTGTTGACCTTCCGCCGCCGCCGTTCGGCCCCCTCGCGGCCGCGGTGGCGCCGCCGCGCGCCGTTTCGAACCAACGACACCTTCCGACAGGAGCCCTCAGCCATGGCCATCGAGGTCCGCATCCCGACCATCCTCCGCCAGTACACCGACGGTCAGAAGGCGGTGGAGGGCACCGGGGACACCCTCGCCGAACTCCTCACCGACCTCGAGTCCCGGCACACGGGCATCCAGGCGCGCATCGTGGACGGCGACCAGCTGCGCCGCTTCGTCAACGTCTACCTCAACGACGAGGACGTCCGTTTCCTCGACGGCATCAACACCAAGCTCGCCGACGGCGACAACGTCACGATCCTGCCGGCCGTCGCCGGCGGGATGGCCTGACCGGCGATGCGGTACGACTCACCGCTGGCCGCGGTCGGCAACACCCCGCTGGTGCGCCTGCCGCGGCTCTCGCCGTCCGACGACGTCCGCATCTGGGCCAAGCTGGAGGACCGCAACCCCACCGGCTCCATCAAGGACCGCCCGGCCCTGCACATGATCGAGCAGGCGGAGAAGGACGGCCGGCTCACCCCGGGCTGCACCATCCTGGAGCCCACCTCCGGCAACACCGGCATCTCACTCGCCATGGCGGCCAGGCTCAAGGGCTACCGCATCGTCTGCGTGATGCCGGAGAACACCTCGCAGGAGCGCCGCGAGCTGCTCGCCATGTGGGGTGCGGAGATCATCTCCTCCCCGGCCGCCGGCGGCTCCAACACCGCCGTACGCGTCGCCAAGGAACTCTCCGCCGAGCACCCCGACTGGGTGATGCTCTACCAGTACGGCAACCCGGACAACGCCGGCGCGCACTACGCCACCACCGGCCCCGAGATCCTCGCCGACCTCCCCTCGATCACCCACTTCGTCGCCGGCCTCGGCACCACCGGCACCCTGATGGGCGTCGGCCGCTATCTGCGCGAGCACCGGCCCGGCGTGCAGATCGTCGCCGCCGAGCCCCGCTACGACGACCTGGTCTACGGACTGCGCAACCTCGACGAGGGCTTCGTCCCCGAGCTGTACGACGCCTCCGTGCTGACCGGCCGCTTCTCGGTCGGCTCGGCCGACGCGGTCACCCGCACCCGGGAGCTCCTCCAGCAGGAGGGCATCTTCGCCGGCGTCTCCACCGGTGCCGCCCTGCACGCGGCGATCGGCGTCGGGAAGAAGGCCGTCAAGGCCGGACAGAGCGCCGACATCGTGTTCGTCGTCGCCGACGGCGGCTGGAAGTACCTCTCCACCGGCGTCTACACCGCGGCCACCACCGAAGCAGCCATCGAGACCCTCCAGGGCCAGCTCTGGGCCTGAGCCCGGTGCCGCCCGGCCGGCCGCCGACCGCTCAGGACGCGAGGTGACGGACCTGGTCCCACAGGACCGGGTCCACCTCTCCCACCCGCCGCCGGAAGTCCCGCACCGGGACCTCCCGCAGCTCGTCCGTCTCCAGGAAACTCGTCCGGCCCTGCGCGTCCCCGACCGCACCCGGCGGCAGCGGAATCACCCCCGACCGCTCCTCCCGGTAGCGGCTGGTGATCTTCGCGACCAGCGCCCGCCGGCGGCGCACCGACAGCACCAGACACGGCCGGTCCTTCGAACCCGCGCCCGCACCCTCCTCGTACGGCACGGTCGCCCACCAGATCTCCGCGGGCCGCGGCCGGTCGTGCCGCACACCCGGCCCCCTCGGATGCCCCGGCGGCCTGCGCACCCCGTGCGGGCGCGGCGGCCGGTGCCCCCGGCCCCAGCCGTCGACGAGCGCGGCGACCAGCGCGAGCAGCACCACCGCGGCGAGCGCGAGCCACCACGAGGTATCCATAGGACGACGTTACCGGCGCGCGCCGCTTTTGTGCGCCCCTTCACGCGCCTCGCCCGCCCGGCATCCAGCCGAACCGGTGACACTGCAGGTGAGTTCCCCCACAACGGCCCCTGGCGGAGGAGCGACCTGAGGTTTTGCGCCTTACGCTCGACAAACCGCACGACCCCCGTCACCCCCGTATCCGCCAGATATCCGCCAGCGGAGGTTTCTGCTTCATGAAGCTCACCGTCGTCGGCTGCTCGGGGTCGTTCCCGTCCGCGGAATCGGCCTGCTCGAGCTATCTCGTCGAGGCCGACGGCTTCCGGCTGCTTCTCGACATGGGCAACGGCGCCCTCGGCGAGCTGCAGCGCCACTGCGGTCTCTACGACCTCGACGCGATCTTCCTCAGCCATCTGCACGCCGACCACTGCATCGACATGTGCGCCTACTTCGTCGCGCGCTACTACCGGCACGACGGCGGACGCTGCGCGCCGCTGCCCGTCTTCGGACCCGAGGGCACCGAGCACCGGCTCACCACCGCCTACGGCGACACCCCCTCCGCCTCCTCCATGAGCGAGGTCTTCGACTTCCACACGGTCAAGCCGGGCACCTTCGAGATCGGCCCCTTCACCGTGCACACCGACCAGGTGGCCCACCCGGTCGAGGCCTACGCCGTGCGCATCGAGCACGACGGCAGGGCGCTGACCTACTCCGGCGACACCGGCGTCACCGACGCGCTGGACGAACTCGCCCGTGACGCCGACCTCTTCCTGTGCGAGGCCGCCTTCACGCACGGCAAGGAGAACATCCCGGACCTGCATCTCAACGGCCGCGAGGCCGGCGAGACCGCCGCCCGCGCACGCGCCAGGCGCCTGGTCCTCACCCACGTCCCGCCGTGGACCGACCCGCAGATCAACCTGGCCGACGCCCGCGAGGTCTACGACGGCCCGGTGGAGCTGGCTGTACCGGCGGCGACGTACGAGGTCTGAGGCCAGGTACGAGGGTCCGAGGCCAGGTACGAGGCCCGGCGCGGTCCGGGGACAGGACGTACGGGGTCCCGGGCGGCCCACCCTCCGGCCCCAGGGCATGACGAGGGCCCCGGAACCGATGGTGGTTCCGGGGCCCTCGTCATGGCCTGCGGCGCGGACTCACGCCTTGGTGAGGTCCTCGACCTCCTCCGCGGGCTCCCGGCCCGGGGTCGGCAGGTTGAACTTGACGATCGCGAAGCGGAACACCGTGTAGTAGACCGCCGCGAACACCAGACCGATCGGAATGATCAGCCATGGCTTGGTGGCCAGGTTCCAGTTCAGCCCGTAGTCGATGACACCCGCGGAGAACGTGAAGCCCGCATGGACACCGAGCGCCCAGGTGATCGCCATCGACAGCGCCGTCAGCACCGCGTGGATCACGTAGAGCACCGGCGCGATGAACATGAACGCGAACTCGATCGGCTCGGTCACACCGGTGACGAACGAGGTCAGCGCGAGCGAGACCATCATGCCCATCACGGCCTTGCGGCGCTCCGGGCGGGCGGCGTGCGCGATGGCTATCGCGGCGGCCGGCAGACCGAACATCATGATCGGGAAGAAGCCGGACATGAACTGGCCCGCGGCCGGGTCACCGGCGAAGAAGCGGTTCAGGTCACCGTGCACGACCTCGCCCGCGGCGTTGGTGAAGTCACCGATCTGGAACCAGGAGACGGTGTTGACGAACTGGTGCATGCCGATCGGGATCAGCGCGCGGTTGATCAGACCGAACAGACCGGCACCCGCGGCGCCGAGACCGGTGATCCACTCGCCCGCGTCGGAGATGACCCCACCGACGGGCTCCCAGACCAGACCGAAGAAGACACCCATGGCGGTGCCCACGAACGCCATGATGATCGGCACCAGCCGGCGCCCGTTGAAGAAGCCCAGCCAGTCCACCAGCCTCTTGCGGTGGTACCGCTGCCACAGCACCGCGGCCAGCAGACCCATCAGGATGCCGCCCAGGACACCCGGGTTGTTGTAGGTCGCGGCGACGTCCTCGCCCGCCTTGATCTGCGCCTCGGTGACCGGGAACGCCTTCAGCACGTTGCTGTAGACCAGGAAGCCGACCAGGGCCGCGAGCGCCGTGGAGCCGTCGGCCTTCTTGGCGAAGCCGATCGCCACACCGATGCAGAACAGCATCGGGAGGTTGTCGAAGATGGCGCCACCCGCGGTGGCGAACACGGCCGCGACCTTGTCCCAGCCCAGGCCTTCCGCGCCGAACACATCGGGCTGGCCCAGCCGCAGCAGGATGCCCGCCGCCGGAAGGACGGCGATGGGAAGCTGCAGACTGCGGCCGACCTTCTGCAGGCCCTGGAACAGACCGGATCCCCGCTTCTTCGCGGGGGCCGCCGTCTCGGTGGCGGTGCTCATGGTTCCTCCATCGGGTGGTGGTCTACACCACTCAGTGGTGTAGACCTGTTGTAGCACGATGGAGGGTCCATGAGGAACCCGCGATTCCTGCTACCGGTCCACTACGGGCAGTGCCCGGGAACCGCATCGCAAAGGCCCCCGGAACCGGCGGTCCGGAGGCCCTGGAATCCCCTTGCAGAAGGGTACGCGCGAAGCGCGTGCACCCTACGACCCGATCACCCGCTCACACCTTGGTCACGTCCTCCACCTGCTCCTCCGGCTCCCGCCCCGGAGTCTTCAGATCGAACCTGGTGATCGCGAACCGGAACACCACGTAGTACACGGCCGCGAAGCACAGCCCGATCGGAATGATCAGCCACGGCTTCGTCGCCAGATTCCAGTTGATGACGTAGTCGATCAGCCCCGCCGAGAAGCTGAACCCGTCCTTCACCCCCAGCCCCCATGTCACCGCCATCGACACCCCCGTCAGCAGCGCATGGACCGCGTACAGCGCCGGCGCGATGAACAGGAACGAGTACTCGATCGGCTCCGTGATCCCCGTCACGAACGACGTCAGCGCCACCGACAGCATCAGCCCGCCGACCTCCTTGCGGCGGCTCGGCCGCGCACAGTGCGTGATCGCCAGCGCCGCGGCCGGCAGCGCGAACATCATGATCGGGAAGAACCCGGACAGGAACTGCCCCGCATCCGGGTCGCCCGCGAGGAACATGTTGATGTCGCCGTGCACCACCGTGCCGTCCGGCTTGGTGTAACTGCCGAACTGGAACCACACCGGCACATTCAGGAACTGATGCAGCCCGATCACCAGCAGCGCCCGGTTCGCCACCCCGAACACACCCGCGCCCCACGCACCCAGGCCGACCAGCCAGTCACTGAAACTCTCCAGCCCGTCGCCGATCGGCGGCCAGATCCACAGGCACAACGCCGCGAACGCGATCGCCACGAACGCCATGATGATCGGCACCAGTCGCCGGCCGTTGAAGAAGCCCAGCCAGTCCACCAGCCTCGTCCGGTGGAACCGCTGCCAGAAGTACGCCGCCAGCAGCCCCATCACGATGCCGCCGAACACCCCCGGATTCTGGTACGTGAACGACGTCACCGTCCCCGACCCGTCCGTCACCTGGCAGCCGACCTGCGGCACCGCCACCGATCCCTCCGGACAGTCCTCCGGGAACTGCCGCAGCACATTGAAGTAGACGAGGAACCCCGCCACCGCCGCCAGCGCCGTCGAACCGTCCGACTTCTTCGCCATGCCGATGGCCACACCCACACAGAACAGCAGCGGCAGCCCCAGCGAACCGTCCAGCAGCGCACCCCCCGCCCCCACCATCACCTTGGAGACGTCGCTCCACCCCAGTCCGTCGTCCCCGAACACATCCGGCTGACCCAGCCGGTTGAGGATGCCCGCGGCCGGCAGTACGGCGATCGGCAGCTGGAGACTGCGCCCCATCTTCTGCAGTCCCTGGAAGAACCTGTTCCAGCGGGCACGTACCGGACTGACCGCGCTGTCGGAACTCATCCGTCTCCGGGCTCCTCTGCGAGAGGCGGTACCGCGGCCGTCCATTAGGGTGGTGTAGACCAGTTGTGGGGACGGTTCCGCCGTCGTGACGCCATCATTCGGCACGTACCGGACAACCGCTCGCGAAGCTGGGCCAACTGTGGGTTACTGCCACAAAGCGGTTCGGATCAGGGAGAAGAAACATGGCCAGCAAGGCTGAGAAGATCGTTGCCGGGCTCGGCGGCATCGACAACATCGAAGAGGTCGAAGGCTGCATCACCCGCCTCCGCACCGAGGTCTCCGACGCCTCACTGGTCGACGAGGCCGCCCTCAAGGCCGCCGGCGCCCACGGCGTCGTCAAGATGGGAACCGCCATCCAGGTCGTCATCGGCACCGACGCCGACCCCATCGCCGCCGAGATCGAAGACATGATGTGAACCCCCCAGGTTCACCGCGCAAGGGGTCCCGCCCGCCAGGGGGAGGGACCCCTTCCGCTGCCACACCTCCCGGCTAGGCTCACCGCATGTCACGAATCGACGGCCGCACCCCCCAGCAACTCCGCCCCGTCACCATCGAACGCGGCTGGAGCAAGCACGCCGAAGGCTCCGTCCTCGTATCCTTCGGCGACACCAAGGTCCTCTGCACCGCCTCCGTCACCGAAGGCGTCCCCCGCTGGCGCAAGGGCAGCGGCGAGGGCTGGGTCACCGCCGAGTACGCCATGCTCCCCCGCGCCACCAACACCCGCGGCGACCGCGAATCCGTCAAGGGCCGCATCGGCGGACGCACTCACGAGATCAGCCGCCTCATCGGCCGCTCCCTGCGCGCCGTCATCGACTACCAGGCGCTCGGCGAGAACACCATCGTCCTCGACTGCGACGTCCTCCAGGCCGACGGCGGCACCCGAACCGCCGCCATCACCGGCTCCTACGTCGCCCTCGCCGACGCCGTCGCCTGGGCCCGGACCAAGAAGCTGATCAAGCCCAGCCGCAAGCCCCTCACCGGCACCGTCGCCGCCGTCTCCGTCGGCATCGTCGACGGCACCCCCCTCCTCGACCTCCGCTACGAGGAGGACGTCCGCGCCGACACCGACATGAACGTCGTCTGCACCGGCGACGGACGCTTCGTCGAGGTCCAGGGCACCGCCGAGGCCGAACCCTTCGCCCGCGACGAGCTCGACGCCCTGCTCGACCTCGCCACCGCCGGCTGCACCGAGCTCGCCGAACTCCAGCGCAAGGCCCTCGACGCGCCCCTGGAGAGGTAAAGGGCACCCCAAGAGCACCCCAAGAAAAGCGGACCGCAGGCGCAACTCCGCGGGCCGCCGCGGCGTCATCAACAGTACGGGCGTACGGCTCACCGCCGTACGCCCGGTGCAGCAATCCACCAGGGCCACCCGGCCCGTTCCGAACGGGAGGACCGAGACCCATGGCCGCGACCCGACGCAGCCGCCGTCGCCGAACCGCCATAGCCGCCGCAGCCCTGGCCGCCGCCGGACTCACCGCCGGCCTCACCACCGGCTGCGACGCCGTGGGCAAGGCACTGGACTGCGTCCAGACCGCCGACGCCATCGCCGACAGCGTCACCGACATGCAGCAGGCCGTGGACAACGCCTCCAACGACCCCACCCAGCTGGAGGAGTCCCTCACCTCCATAGACAAGGACCTCGACAAGATCGGCGACCAGACCGACAACGCCGACGTCAACAAGGCCGTCGACAACCTCGCCAAGGCCGTCGACAACGTCCGCACCTCCATCGAGAACGGCGACCAGACCCCCGACCTCAGCCCCGTCACCGACGCGGCCGGCGAACTCACCAAGGTCTGCACCCCGTAGCGGCTGAGCGAGAACCGGCGGCGGAACCGAGGATCGGACGGGTCCCGGGATACTGGTCCCCATGACCCGCCTGATCCTCGCCACCCGCAACACCGGAAAGATCACCGAACTGAGGGCCATCCTCACCGACGCCGGTCTTCCCCACGAGCTCGTCGGCACCGACGCCTACCCCGACGTACCCGACGTCAGGGAAACCGGCGTGACGTTCGCCGAGAACGCCCTCCTCAAGGCCCACACCCTGGCCCGGGCCACCGGCCTCCCCGCCGTCGCCGACGACTCCGGCCTCTGCGTCGACGTCCTCGGCGGCGCCCCCGGCATCTTCTCCGCCCGCTGGTCCGGCCGCCACGGCGACGACAAGGCCAACCTGGACCTCCTGCTGGCCCAGCTCGCGGACATCGCCGACGCCCACCGCGGCGCCCACTTCGCCTGCGCGGCGGCCCTGGCCCTCCCGGACGGCACGGAGCGAGTGGTCGAGGGCCGGCTCCGCGGCACTCTGCGCCACACCCCGTCCGGCACCGGCGGCTTCGGCTACGACCCGATCCTCCAGCCCGACGGCGGGACGCGCACCTGCGCGGAACTGACCCCGGACCAGAAAAACGCGATCAGCCACCGCGGCCAGGCCTTCCGGGCACTGGTACCGGTGGTACGGGAGCTGCTGGGCTGAGCAATTTCAGAGGGGCCACCCTGATGGGGGTGGCCCCGTGTGCGGCCGGTGGGATTCGAACCCACACGGGCTATCGCCCACGGCGTTCTAAGCGCCGCATGTCTGCCTTTCCATCACGGCCGCGTGCCTGGCCATGGTACCGGTCGGCTTGCGCCGACCTTTGGGAAGCGTCGTCCTCCCCGGCAGCAGGTACCGGTGATCGCACGCCAGTTGGGACAGAGCAGCCGAACGGCTCGTGCCGGGCGTGGGGCCGGGGCGAGCCGTTCGGGTGGGGAGGGCGGGTGGGTCAGATGCCCAGATCCTTGATGATCTTGGCGACGTGGCCGGTGGCGCGGACGTTGTACAGGGCGCGCTCGACCGTGCCGTTCTCGTCGACGACGATCGTGGAGCGGATGACGCCCATGTAGGTGCGGCCGTAGTTCTTCTTCTCGCCGTAGGCGCCGTAGGCGTCGAGGGCCTGCTTGTCCGGGTCGGCGAGGAGGGTGACCCGAAGGGACTCGGCGTCACGGAACTTCGCCAGCTTCTCCGGCTTGTCCGGCGAGATGCCGATCACGTCGTACCCGGCGCCGGCCAGCAGCTCCAGGTTGTCCGTGAAGTCGCAGGCCTGCTTGGTGCAGCCGGGAGTGAGGGCGGCCGGGTAGAAATAGACGATGACCTTGCGGCCCTGGTGGTCGGAGAGGGACACCTCGTTGCCGTCGGCGTCCGGGAGGGTGAAGGCGGGGGCCGGGTCCCCGGGCTGGAGTCGCTCGCTCATCGGTCCAATGTAACCGGGGGTCCTGACAGTGCGGTCGGGCCCAGAGCTGACAGACTGTCCAGAACAAGGACCAGCTTCACATCGGAGGCCGTACGGTGGCGGACACGTCGGACACCAGAACCCCGGCGCAGATCGAGGCGGACATCAAGCGCCGCCGCGAGGTGCTGGCCGAGACGCTCGACGAGATCGGGATGCGGGTGCATCCGAAGACGATCATGGGGGACGTCAAGGCCAAGGTCGTCTCCAACATCGACCACACCCTCGGGCGCGCCTACGTCGGCGCCAACCGCGTGGTCACCGATGCGAAGGGAAGGTTCGTCGACGACCAGGGCGCGCCGCGGCTGGAGCGGGTGGTGCCGGTCGCGCTGGTCGTGGTCGGGGTGGTGGGGCTGCTGGCCCTCGGTACCCGGCGGCGCAGGGTCTGAGGCGGAGCAGGTAGGTTCGAGGGTGTGAGCGCCAACAGAAACGACCACAGCATCCCGCACGACAAGCTGCCCATCCGGATGCTGCACGACCGTGTGCTCGTGCGGCAGGACAACAGTGAGGGCGAGCGGCGTTCCGGGGGCGGCATCCTGATCCCCGCGACGGCGGCGGTGGGCCGCCGGCTGGCCTGGGCCGAGGTCGTCGCGGTGGGGCAGAACGTGCGGACGGTGGAGCCGGGTGACCGGGTGCTGTTCGATCCGGAGGACCGTGCCGAGGTCGAGGTGCGCGGGGTGGCGTACGTGCTGATGCGTGAGCGTGACCTGCATGCCGTGGCCGCGGACCGGTTCGAGGGGTCGGAGGACTCGACCGGGCTGTATCTCTGAGCCGTCTCTGAGCTGTCTCTGATCCGTCCGTGATCCGCTGTACCTCTGGATCGGCGGATCTTCGGGGCGTGGAGGCTGGTGACCGTTGTCACCAGCCTCTTTCCTCTTGGTTTGCTAGGTTGGAGGTCCCCCGACGAGACGCGCCGTACCGGGTGAAGGCAAAGACGACGCATCACCGTGTGCCGTTCGCTCCCGGAGGTGCCGTCATGGCCTGGGTTCTGCTGCTCGTCGCCGGTCTGCTGGAGGTGGGCTGGTCGGTCGGGATGAAGTACACGGACGGTTTCACCCGTCCCGTCCCGAGTCTGTTCACGGGTGCGGGCATCGTCGCCAGCATGGTGCTGCTGTCGTACGCCGCCCGGACGCTTCCCATCGGTACCGCCTACGGCGTGTGGGTGGGGATCGGTGCGGCGGGTGCGGCGGTGCTGGGGATGGTGGTGCTGGGGGAGCCGGTGACCGCCGCGCGGATCTTCTTCATCTGCCTGCTGCTGGTGGCCGTGGTGGGGCTCAAGGCGACCTCCGGCCACTGAGGGGTGCCGTTCAGTGCCGCGGCAGGGATGTCGGCGGGATGTGGGCGGGATGTGGGCGGGATGTCGTCGACCTGCGGCGGATCTGTCGGTGGTGGCTGCCACCGTGGCGGACATGACGCGAATCGAAGACGACCTCCGGTCCGGCCTGCTTCCGGCCGTCGAGGTGAGGGGACTGGTCAAGCGCTACGGCGGGACCGTTGCACTGGACGGGGTGGACCTCGAGGTGGAGGAGGGGACGGTGCTCGGGGTGCTGGGGCCCAACGGGGCGGGGAAGACCACGCTCGTGCGCTGTCTGTCCACCCTGGTCCGGCCCGATGCGGGGACGGCGCGGGTCGCCGGGTACGACGTGCTGAGGCAGCCGCGGCAGCTGCGCCGGGTCATCGGGCTGACGGGGCAGTACGCCTCGGTGGACGAGAAGCTCTCCGGCCGGGAGAACCTGTACATGATCGGCCGGCTGCTCGATCTGTCCGGCGGCGCGGCGCGGCGGCGGGCCGACGAGATGCTGGAGCGGTTCTCGCTGGTGGATGCCGCGGGGCGGCCGGTCATGCAGTACTCGGGCGGGATGCGGCGGCGGCTGGACCTGGCCGCCTCGATGGTCGGCCGGCCCGCCGTGCTGTATCTCGACGAGCCGACCACCGGTCTCGACCCGCGTACCCGGAACGAGGTCTGGGACGAGGTGCGGAGCATGGTCGCGGACGGGGTGACGGTGCTGCTGACGACCCAGTACATGGAGGAGGCCGAGCAGCTCGCCCACGAGCTGGCGGTCATCGACCGCGGCCGGGTCATCGCCGGCGGCGGGGTGGCCGAGCTGAAGGCCAAGGTCGGTGGGCGCACGCTGCAACTGCGGCCGAGTGACCCGGCGCAGCTCACGCCGATGGCGGCGGCGATCGCCGAGGCGGGGCTGGACGGTGTGGCGGGGGCCAGGACCTTGCCGGAGGACGGGGAGCTGCATGTGCCGATCGCCAGTGACGAGCAACTGACGTCCGTGGTGGGTCTGATGGGGGCGCGCGGTTTCGCCCTGGCACATGTCGGCACGCATCTGCCGAGCCTCGACGAGGTGTTCCTGGCGATCACCGGGCAGAAGAGCACGCACGTGTACGAGGAGGCCGCCGTATGAGTTCCGTCGCCGTTGCCGCGGGGGAGGGCCGGGTCGGTCTTCGGGCGGGTGTCCGTCACATCGGTGCGCTGGTGCGCCGCAACGCGCTGCAGATCAAGGCCGATCCGCAGTCCATGATCGACGCGTTGCTGATGCCGGTCGTGTTCACGCTGCTGTTCGTCTTTGTCTTCGGCGGGTCGGTCGGGGCGTTCCTCGGCGGTGGGCGTGAGGCGTACGCCGGCTATGTGATCCCCGGGCTGATGGCCATGATGGGTCTGAACATCGCCATGGCCGTGGGCACGGGGATGAACGAGGACTTCCACAAGGGTGTCATGGACCGTTTCCGGACGATGCCGATCGCGCGGTCCTCGGTGCTGATCGCCAAGATCGTGGTCGAGCTGGGCCGGATGCTGGTCGCGACGTCGGTTCTGCTCGGCGTCGGCTTCCTGGTGGGTCTGGAGGTCCGGACCTCGGTGTTCGGTCTGCTGGCCGCGGTGGGGCTGTCCATGGTGTTCGGTGCTTCCCTGATGTGGATCTTCATGTTGCTGGGGATCGCGATGAAGTCGGCGCAGTCGGTGCAGGGGATCGGCATGCTCGCGCTGATGCCGCTGCAGTTCGCCTCGTCGATCTTCACCCCGCCGGCGTCGATGCCGGGATGGCTGGAGGAGTTCACCGAGTACAACCCGCTGTCCAGCCTCGCCGACGCCGCGCGGAACCTGATCAACGGGGGGCCGGTGGCCCATTCCGTGTGGATGACACTGGGCTGGGCGGTGGCCATCACCGTCGTCACGGCGCCGCTGGCGGTGGCCCGGTTCCGCGGGCAGCGCTGATCGGCGCCGGGGCTCAGAGCAGGGCGGACGCCTCCTCGAGGCCCAGGCCGCCGCCTTCGGCCCGCGCCGCTTCGAACGCCGTGTCCCCGAGCGCGGCGCGGGCGGACTCCTCCGCGAGCCGCAGGTTCTCCCGTTCGAAGGAGCTGAGGAAGTGGCCGGGCGGCAGCAGGCTCCGGTGCGCGCCGATGAGCCTGGCCGCGCGCAGTGCCCGGTCCCGGCCGCCGAGGCCGGTCAGCGCCCGGGCCGCGGTGAGCAGCTGGGAGGCCGAGAGCTGCGGGCTGACCATCAGGGACAGTGGGGTGCAGCCCAGTTCCCATGCCTGGCGGCAGCGGGCGAGGGCGTCGCCGAACTCGCCGTCGAGTACGTCCACGCAGGCGAGGACACCGTGGGCCAGCCCTTCGAAGACGGCGAGCGACTCGGTGCGGAAGTCTTCCAGCAGCAGGCCGAGTTGGCTGCGTGCCTCGGAGGTGCGGTCGGTTCCGATCAGGCGGAGGGCCAGGATCAGCCGGGCGGCGATCACACCCTCGTATCCGGCTTCGGGGCCGGCGGCGAGCACTTCGCGCAGGATCGTCTCGGCTTCCGCCCCCCTGCCCGTCTCGGTGAGCACGCCTGCGAGCCGGGCCCGCAGCAGCGAGATCTGGCTCTGTGCGCCGAGGCCGGCCGCGCGGTCGATCGCCCGGCGGAAGTCGTGCACCGCCGCCTCGTACGCGCCGCTGCGTTCGTGCGCCTCGCCGCGGGCGGAGAGCGCTTCGGCCGCGCCCCAGGCGTCACCGAGCCGTTCGAAGATCTCCAGGCTGCGGTCGGCGTCGCGGCGCGCGTCGTCCGCCGAGAGGGTGCGGTGGGCCAGGGCGTCGGCGCGCACCTGGAGCACGGTCGCCAGCTCCCAGTCGTATCCCGCCTGCTGCGCGGTGCGCACGGTGGCGTCGAGGACCTCCAGGACGCGGTCCGGGCCGCCGGCGACCCGGACCGCGAAGAGCCACAGCGAGGCGGGGAAACGGCAGGCCTGCGGCAGGCCGGGGTGGTAGGCCCGGGTGACGCGGTCGAGCAGGTCGCGGCGTTCCGGGGTCGTCCACTCCTCGACGGCGTGGTCCAGGTTGGCCATCCGCACCAGCCGCGTCTGCCGGCGTGCCTCTGCCAGCAGTTCCGGTCGGAGCGGCGGTGGGGTGTCCGTGCAGCGCTCGGTCAGCGGAGGTGCGGGGGCGACGGGCGGCGCGAACGGGTCGGGTCCCAGGGCCGAGACGGCGCCCGCCCAGTGGCGGGCGTCCTGGCGCAGGTCTCTCAGCTGCCAGTACCAGGCGAGGGAGAGCACCAGGCTGAGTCCCTCGTGCTCGTCGTGGGCGGCGACCGCATGCCGCAGCGCGGTTCGCAGGTTCTCGTGCTCCAGTTGCAGCCGGGCGAGCGCGGCTCGCTGCCCGGAGCCGCGCAGCCGGGGGTCGAGCGTCCGGGCCAGTTCCCGGTAGTGCTGCAGGTGCCGGCGCTCGGTGGCCTCCCGGTCCCGGGCCTCGTCGAGCCGTTCACCCGCGTATTCGGCGACGGTCTCCAGCAGCCCGTACCGCATCTGTGCGTCCTCACCGGGCACGGCGACGACGAGTGACTTGTCGACCAGCGCCCCCAGCAGCCGGGCGGCGTCGGGGGCCGGGTGCCCGTCGGGGGTGCGGTCGGCCGGGTCCCGGCAGACGGATTCGGCCGCGTCGAGGTCGCAGCCGCCCGCGAAGACCGAGAGGCGGCGCAGCATCGCCTGCTCGGAGGCGTCGAGGAGGTCCCAGGACCAGTCGATGACGGCACGCAGCGTCTGCTGACGCGGCAGCACCGTCCGCGCTCCGCCCGTCAGCAGGCGGAACCGGTCGTCCAGGCGGTCGGCCAGCTGGGTGGGGGTGAGCATGCGCAGCCGTGCGGCGGCGAGTTCGACGGCGAGCGGCAGGCCGTCGAGTCGGCGGCAGATCTCGGCGGACGCCGCGGCGGTCGCCTCGTCCGCGTCGACACGGAAGCCGGGCCGGGCGGCGGCGCCGCGGTCGGCGAGCAGACGCAGCGCGACCGGTGCGGGGAGCGGGCCCACGGGGCGGACGAACTCGCCTGGTACGCCGAGTTGTTCACGGCTGGTGGCCAGGACCGTGAGTCCCGGGCAGCGTTCCAGGAGCCGTTGGGCGAGCGTGGCCGCTGCCTGGACCACGTGCTCGCAGTTGTCCAGGAGCAGCAGCATGCGCCGGCGCGCGCAGTATTCGGCGAGCCGGGCGAGGGCGTCGCCGCTCTGCCGCTCGCCGCCCGCCCGGAGTTCGTCGGCACCGGCCCCGCGCAGTACGGTCTCGCGTCCTCCCAGTGCGGCGAGTACCGCTTCCGGAACCGATTCGGGGCCCTCCAGGGAGGCGAGTTCGGCGATCCATACGCCGTCGGGCCAGGGGTGGCCGGGGCCCTCGGCGGTTCGCTCGGCGACCTCCTGGGACAGCCGTGTCTTGCCCGAGCCGCCCGTCCCCACGAGCGTGACGAGGCGGGCCCGGGCCAGATCCTCCCGGACGGCCCGCAGCTCGGGCTCGCGCCCGACGAAGCTGTCGAGCCTGGCGCGCAGGTTGCCCGGCGGCCGGGTGCCGGGCGGCACGTGGGCCGGGTGGGTGCCGGGGGAGCCGCCCGGCTCGTCCGGGTGCGGGCGCAGCAGTTCCCGGTGCAGGGCGCGCAGCCGCGGGCCGGGGTCCGTGCCGAGCGTGTCGGCGAGGGTGCGGCGGACCTCCTCGTACGCGGCGAGCGCCTCCGCGGTGCGGCCGGCGTCCCGCAGTGCCGCGATCCGCAGCTCCTGCAGACGTTCGTCCAGCGGATGCGCGGCGCACGCCGCCGCCAGCTCCGCGAGGGCCTCCTCCGCCCGGCCGCCGATCGCGAGCACCGCGGCCAGCCGGGTGCGGCGGGCGTCGAGCCGCCGGGTCTCCCAGCGGGCGGCCTCCGGGAGCCGGCCAGGCAGGTCCGCCAGTACCGGGCCGCGCCACAGCGCGAGTGCTTCGTCGAGGAGTGCCGCCGCCTTGACGGCGTCGCCGTCGGCCAGTGCCCGCGTCCCCTCGTCGGCGAGCCGGTCGAACCGGTGCAGGTCCACCTCGTCGCGTTCCGCGCGCAGCCGGTACGCGCGGCCCTCGACGGCTTCCACCGCGTCCCGTCCCAGCGCCCGGCGCAACCGGCCGGTCAGGGCCTGCACCGCGCCGGCGGTGTCCGCGGGAGGGTCCCCGTCCCAGACCTCCTCGACCAGGATGTCCAGGGGGACCGCGCGCCCCGTACGCAGCGCCAGCGCGGTCAGCAGCGCCCGCAGCCGGGCGCCGCCGAGCGCGACGGACGTCCCGTCGTCGTGCAGAGCCCGGGTGGGGCCGAGTATCCGGTAGTACACCCGGCCATTGTGTCCGCCGCCCCGTCACCGGTGCACGTGAGTGTCCGGCGGATCGCGGCGTCCCGCCTGGTCGGCCGGGGTCAGCCCCGGCGGGGGAAGCCGGGGAACGGTCCGGTGGTCGTCCCGTCGTCGACCGCGCCGCCGCCGTCGTCGTCGTCCCCGCCCCCTGAGCCGGTGCCGCCGCTTCCACGGGTGTCGCCCCCTCCGCCGGTGTCGCCCCCTCCGCCGGTGGTTCCACCGCTGCCTCTGCCGTCCTCGCCGCCGGTGGTTCCGCCGCCTCCGCCGGTGGACGTCTCGCCGGTGGTGCCCCCGCCGGAGGTGCCCTCGGTGCTGCCGCTGCCGCTGCCGGGGTCGCCGGGGCCGCCGGTGTCGTCACCGCCGGTGCGGCCCTCGGTCAGTCCGGGCGGGGTCGGGTCGCTGCCGGTGTCCTGCTCGGCGTCGCCGGGGTCGGGGTCGGCCGGGTCGTCGCTGCCGGTCTCCCGGTCGGACGGGTCGGCGGACGGTGCCCGGGTCTCGTCGGCGCCGGGCTGGAGCCGCAGGTCG
The DNA here is from genome assembly GCF_036689765.1 of Streptomyces poriticola. Taxonomy (NCBI): domain Bacteria; kingdom Bacillati; phylum Actinomycetota; class Actinomycetes; order Kitasatosporales; family Streptomycetaceae; genus Streptomyces; species Streptomyces poriticola. The sequence goes on along the minus strand of NZ_JBAGKH010000017.1, from coordinate 39,198 downwards.
AAGTAGGTGACGGGTTCGCCCTTGAGGGCCTCCCTGGTGAACTGGGCCCAGATCTGAGCGGGTGCGCCGCCGCCGTTGATGCGTGCGAGGCCCATGACGCCGTAGAGCGACTTGTGCGCGGCGGTGACGGGGTCCTGGCCCATGACGGCGACGACGGTGGCGAGCTCGGGGGTGTAGCCGGCGAACCAGGCGGCGGTGTCCTCCTCGGCGGTGCCGGTCTTGCCGGCGACGGGCCGGCCCGCCGCCTGTGCGGCGGTGGCGGTGCCGTTCTGGACGACGCTGCGCAGGACGGAGGTGGTGGTGTCGGCGGCCTCCCGGCTGACGGCCTGCCATTCGCGCCGTCCGGGGAGCTCGACGATCTCCCTGCCGCCGCGAGTGATCTTCTCGACCAGGGTGTAGGTGCCGTGCCGGCCGTGGTTGGCGAGGGTGGCGTAGGCCTGGGCCATGTCGAGGGGGCTGGCGGTGGCGGTGCCGAGGGCGATGGAGGGGCTGGCGACCAGTTCGGGGGTCCGGGAGGAGAGGCCCAGGTCGATCGCGGTCTGCTTGACCCGGTCGGAGCCGACGTCGACGGCCATCTGGGCGTAGACGGCGTTGACGGACTTGTCGGTGGCCTCCCGGACGGTGATGTCGCCGTAGTCGCGGTGGTCCTCGTTCTCGGGGGCGTACCGCTTGCCGGGCCAGCCCTCGACGGTGCGCTCGCTGGTGCCGTCGTAGATCGTGTTGGGGTTGATCGTGCGGCCGTCCTGGGTCTCGGCGTGGTTCTGGACGGCGGCGGCGAAGACGAACGGTTTGAAGGTGGAGCCGACCTGGAAGTCCCGGCGGGTGGCGTTGGGGGTGTACTGCTTGACGTAGTCGATGCCGTTGTACATGGCGACGACCCTGCCGGTGCGGGGGTCGACGGCGGCGCCGCCGGCGCGGACGTAGGTGTCGACCTTGCGGGTCTTGTCGAGCCGGGACATCAGGTTGTCGTCGACGGCCTTGACGAAGGCGTCCTGCTTGTCCTTGTGCAGCGTGGTGGTGATGCGGTAGCCGCCGCGGTCGAGTTCGTCCTCCTCGACGATGTTGTTGTCGGCGAGGTACTTCTTGACGATCTGGACGATGTAGCCGCGCTGTCCGGACAGGCCGCCCGGGAGCGTGTTCTGCCGGGGCGTCGGGAAGGTCAGGCCGGCCCGCTCCGAGGGGGCGAGCCAGCCCTCCTCGACCATGCCGTCGAGGACGTAGTTCCAGCGGTCCTCGGCGGCGGGCCGGTTCTCGGGGTGCGTGATGACGTCGTAGCGGCTGGGGGCGTTGAGGAGGGAGGCGAGGTAGGCGCCCTGGGCGGCGTCGAGGTCGGTGGCGTCGATGCCGTAGTAGGCGTGGGCGGCGGCCTGGATCCCGTAGGCGTTGCGGCCGAAGTAGCTGGTGTTGAGGTAGCCCTCGAGGATCTCGTCCTTGGATGTCTCGCGGTCGAGTTTGATCGCGATGAAGAACTCCTTCACCTTGCGGGTGACGGTCTGTTCCTGGGCGAGGTAGTAGTTCTTGACGTACTGCTGGGTGATGGTGGAGCCGGACTGCCTGCCCTTGCCGGTGGCGGTGTTCCAGGCGGCGCGGACCATGGCCGACGGGTCGACGGCCGACTCGGTGTAGAAGTCGCGGTCCTCGGCGGCGAGTACGGCGTGCTGGGCCGCCTTGGAGACGCGGGCGAGGTCGACGTTCTCCCGGTTGACCTCGCCGTCGCGGGCCAGGACGGTGCCGTCGGCGTAGAGGTAGACGTTGCTCTGCTGGGTGGCGAGGGCGTTGGCGGAGGGGATCCGGACCAGGTGGTAGCCGAGGAAGAAGCCGCCGATCAGCAGCAGGACGCCGATGATGCAGGTGCCGAGGACCATGCGCCAGGTGGGGACGAACCGGCGCCAGCCGGTGCGCGGGGGGCGCTTGGGCCTGCCGCCGGGCTTGCCACCGGGCCGGAAGCCGGGCCGGTTGCCGGGCTTGCCGCCCGGCTTGCCGTCGGCCCCGGGCCGGTGCCGGTCGGCGTCCTGGGAGCCCGGGGCGTTGTTGCGCGCCCAGCCCGGGGTCGGCGGCTTCGGCTGCGGCTCGTCGCTCATGGTGTGCTCAAGACTCCTGTGGTGCCTGGTTCGGTAGGGCTTCTGTGTATCCCGGTGCGTCCTGATGCGTACGTCCTGTGAAGAAGACTGTCGCATCCGGCGAACAGTTGCCCGGCGTCGTGACCCGTCGTGGCGGAAATTCCGTGGCATGCAGAGGGCCGCCCGGGCTAGGGTCCTGCGCTTTGGTGCCGGACGGGTGAGGGGGTGGCGGGCGGCGTGGGCGCGGGCGGCGCCGGGCGGTTGTACGTGTCCGTCGCGGCGGGTGGTTTCCGGCGGTATGCGACCTACCGGGTGGCGACCGCGGCCGGGGTGTTCACCAACACGGTCTTCGGGCTGATCCTGGCGTACACCTATCTGGCCCTGTGGGACGAGCGGCCCGGCCTCGGCGGGTACGAGCAGGCGCAGGCACTGGCGTACGTGTGGCTGGGGCAGGCGCTGTTCGCGACGCTGGCGTTCGGCGGGGGCGGTGTGGAAAGCGAGCTGATGGAGCGCATCCGTACGGGTGATGTCGCCATCGACCTGTACCGGCCGGTCGACCTCCAGCTGTGGTGGCTCTCGGCGGATGTGGGCCGGGCGGTGTTCCAGTTGCTGGGGCGCGGGACGGTGCCGTTCGCGTTCGGGGCGCTGGTCTTCCGGCCGGCGCTGCCCGCCGATCCGGGGGCGTGGGCGGCGTTCCTGGTCGCGGTGGCGCTGGCCATGGTGGTCAGTTTCGCGATCCGGTACCTGGTGGCGCTGTCGGCGTTCTGGTTCCTCGACGGCACGGGGGTGACGCAGATGCTGATGATCGCGGGCACGTTCTGTTCGGGTCTGCTGCTGCCGCTGAACGTCTTCCCGGGCGCGCTCGGCGACGTCGTACGGGCGCTGCCGTGGTCGTCGCTGCTGCAGGGGCCCGCGGATGTGCTGCTGGGCGAGGCGGACGCGCTGCGGACGTATGCGTTCCAGGCCGGGTGGGCGGTGGTGCTGCTGGCGGCCGGGCGACTGCTGCAGTCGGCGGCGACCCGCCGGGTGGTGGTGCAGGGTGGCTGACGCCGGCTCCCGGGTGGCGGAGGGGCTGCGCGCCTACCGGCTGGTCGCGGGGATGTGGATCCGTTCCACCATGGCCTACCCGGCGTCCTTCGCCCTGACCACGGTGGGGAACTTCGCGCTGACCGCGCTGGATTTCGTGGCGATCCTGCTGATGTTCTCCCGCGTCGACACGCTCGGCGGGTACGCCCTGCCCGAGATCGCGTTCCTCTACGGGCTGTCCAGCGTCGCCTTCGGTGTCGCCGATCTGGCGCTCGGTTCGATGGACCGGCTGGGGCAGCGGGTGCGGGACGGCACGCTGGACACGCTGCTGGTGCGTCCGGTGCCGGTGCTGGCGCAGGTGGCGGGCGACCGTTTCGGGCTGCGCCGGCTGGGCCGGGTCACGCAGGGCACGCTCGTGCTCGGCTATGCGCTGACCGCCCTCGACATCGACTGGACGCCGCTGAAGCTGCTGCTGATGCCGGTGATGCTGGTCAGCGGTGCGGGGATCTTCTGCGCTGTGTTCGTGGGGGGTGCCGCGTTCCAGTTCGTGGCGCAGGACGCCTCGGAGGTGCAGAACGCGTTCACCTATGGCGGGACGACGCTGCTGCAGTATCCGCCCACGGTGTTCGGGCGGGAGCTGGTGCGCGGGGTGACGTATCTGCTGCCGCTGGCCTTCGTGAACTGGCTGCCGGCGACGTATGTGCTGGGGCGGCCGTATCCGCTCGATCTGCCGGAGTGGGTGGCGTTCGCGCCGCCGCTGGTGGCGGTGGTGTGCTGCGCCGTGGCCGGGCTGGCCTGGCGGGCCGGGCTGCGTTCCTACCGGAGTACGGGGAGTTGAGGGCATTGACGGAGCTGAGGGAGCCGGCCGGGGCGGAGGACGCCTTCGACGGGAACGCGGAGGGAGCGCTCATCCGCCTGGAGGGTGTCGAGAAGGTCTTCGACGTGCGCCGGCGGACCGGGCTTTTCCGGCGGGAGCGGCGGCAGGTGCGGGCGGTGGACGGGCTGTCGTTCACGGTGGCGCGCGGTGAGATGGTCGGCTGCATCGGCCCGAACGGCGCCGGCAAGTCGACGACGGTGAAGATGCTCACCGGCATCCTCACCCCGAGCGGCGGGCGGCTGCGGGTGGCGGGCATCGACCCGTCGCGGGAGCGGACCCGGCTGGCGCGCCGGATCGGGGTGGTGTTCGGGCAGCGGACGACGCTGTGGTGGGACCTGCCGCTGATCGACTCCTACCGGCTGGTGCACCGTATGTACCGGATCCCGGACGCCCGCTACCGCGCCAACCTCGACCGGTGCGTGGACCTCCTCGACCTGGGCGATCTGCTGGACGTGCCGGTGCGTCAGCTGTCGCTGGGCCAGCGGATGCGCGGCGACATCGGGGCAGCCCTGCTGCACGACCCGGAAGTGCTCTACCTCGACGAGCCGACGATCGGCCTGGACGTGGTCTCCAAGGCCAAGGTGCGGGGCTTCCTCCGCGAGTTGAACACCGAGCGCGCTACGACCGTCCTGCTGACCACGCACGATCTGCAGGACGTCGAGCAGCTCTGCTCCCGGGTGATGGTGATCGACCACGGGCGGCTGATGTACGACGGTCCGCCGGCGGGGCTGCACGAGGCCGGGGGGAGCGAGCGGATGCTGGTGGTGGACCTGGAACGGGAGCTGCCGCCGATCGACGCCCCGGCGCCGGCCCGGGTGGTGCGGGTGGAGGGTCCCCGGCAGTGGCTGGCGTTCCCGGCGTCGGAGTCCGCGGCCGGGCTGGTGGCGGCGGTGGCCGCCGCCCATCCGCTGGTCGACCTGTCGGTGCGGGAGCCGGACATCGAGGCCGTGATCGCGCGGATGTACGCGGGGCGGGCCGGCGCGTAGAGCGGCCCGCTGCGACCTCGTGGGCGGCTGGTGCGGCTGGCTTCGCCCGGGGACCGATGAAGGGGCACGCTCCGCCCCGGGGCCGGTGAAGCGGCTCGCTCCGCCCCGGGGCCGGCGAAGCGGCTCGCGCTCCGGTTCCGGGGGCCGGTGAAGCGGCTCGCTCCGGCCCCGCAGGCTGCTGGAGTGGCCCGCTGCCGACCCCGTACACCGCATAGTGCCGTCCACCACGACCTCGTAGGCTGCAGTACATGACCGACGACGCCCCGGAACTGCGCGCATCCGACTCCGACCGTGAACGAGTCGCCGAGGTCCTGCGGGACGCCCTCGCGGAGGGGCGGCTGGACATGGCGGAGTTCGAGGAACGGCTGGACGCCACGTACAGCGCCCGCACCTACGGGGAACTCGCCCCGCTCACCCGGGATCTGCCGGCCGGTGACGCGCCCGCGCCGCGGGTGTCGATGACCAAGGAGCCGGAGCGCGGCGGCGATTGGGCGGGCCGGATCACCGGCCGGGAGCCGTCCTCGACCTGGGCGGTCGCGGTGATGTCCGGGTTCCAGCGCAAGGGCCGCTGGACCGTGCCCCGGCGGTTCACCAGCTTCTCCTTCTGGGGCGGCGGGGAGATCGACCTGCGGGAGGCGGACTTCACGGACCGCGAGGCCGTGATCAACTGCATCGCGATCATGGGCGGGGCGAACGTGATCGTGCCGCCCGGCGTCGAGGTGATCGTCCGCGGTATCGGGATCATGGGCGGCTTCGACCACCGGGAGGAGGGCGTCCCCGGCGACCCGGGCGCCCCGCGGGTGATCGTCACCGGCTTCGCCTTCTGGGGCGGCGTCGGTGTGGAGCGCAAGCTGACCCGGGCGGAGAAGCAGCGGCTGAAGCAGGAACGGCGGCAGGAGAAGCTGGAGCGCCGCGAGGCCCGGAAGGAGATCGAGGGCGGGCAGGACTGAGTCCGGGGCCGGCGCGGCTCCTGCTGGTGGTCTGTGCTGGGGTGGCGCGGCTCCTGCCGGTGGTCTGTGCTGGGGTGGCGCGGCTCTGGCCGGTGGTGCGGGGCGGGACTGGGGCGGGCTCAGGCCGGTGGCCTGTGCCGGGGCCGATGTGGCTCTGGCCGGTGGCCCGGGCCGGGGCTGGTGGCTGCGCCGGGCTGAGCCCGTGCCCCGGCGAGGAGGCACGCCCGCTCAGCTCTCGGACCAGGGCGCCGTAGGGGCCGCGCCCCGCGCCCCGCGCCCCCCGCCCCAGATTCCCCGCGCACCGCGCGCGGAGCCGGGTGCACGGCACGGGCGAGGTCGTCGACGCGGGCGGGCGCACGGTCGTACGGCCGCCGTGCCGGAAGCGGCCGGGGCCGGGGGCGGGCGCTCACAGCCGCGCCGGGGCCGCCCCCATCAGAGCCTCCAGGTCGAAGACCTCACCCATCCGCGCATAACCCCGGTCACTGGGGTGCAGATGGTCCCCGCAGTCGTACTCGGCGCGCAGCCGGCGCGGGTCGTACGGGTCGCGCAGCTCCTTGTCGAAGTCGACGATGGCGTCGAACACCCGCCCCGCGCGGATCTCGGCGTTGATCTCCTGCCGCGCGGACTCGCGCGCGTCGGTGTAGCCGCGGTGGCCGCCGAAGGGCATCACGGTCGCGCCGACGACCTTCAACCCGCGCCCGTGGGCCTGCTCGACCATGGTCCGCAGGCCGTCGAGGACGGCGTCGGGATCGATGGCGCCGGGCCCGGGGTACCGGAGGATGTCGTTGACGCCGAGGACGACGACCACGACGCGGACGTTGGGGCGGCCCAGGACGTCCCGGGCGAAGCGGTCGATGCCGCTGGGGTTGTCGGCGGGGCGGCCCTGGCCGCCGGTGAGCACCCGGTTCCCGCTGATGCCCTGGTTGACGACGCTGTAACGGGGCACGTCGTCCCGGCCGGAGGCGACCGCGGTGTGCAGCCGGGCGGCGAGGACGTCGGTCCAGCGGCGGTTGGTGTCCGGGGTGGAGGTGTTGCCGTCGGTGATCGAGTCGCCGATGGCGACGACGGTGCCCTCCGCCTCGTTGCTGAGCAGGTCCAGCGCGGTCAGATAGCGCCAGTACCGGGTCTGCTCGGTGTAGGCGGTGGCGGTCACGTCCTCGGTGCGGTCGCCGGTGGCGAGATAGCTGGTCTCACGGGCGTGCGGGTGGTAGGTGACCGGGCCGGACGGGGTGGGGGAGTAGGTGGTGACCAGGACGTCGCTGCCGTACGGGACGGCGAGCCGCACGGCGTCGCTGACCACCTGGGATCCGGCCGGGATGACGACCTGCGGCCGCCCGGAGAAGGTCAGCCGCCGCATGGTCCCGGCGATCGCGGCGGGGGTGTCGGGCCCGGCGGCGAGGGCGATCGAGGCGTGGCTGACGGTCAGCGGCGACTGGCCGTAGAGGTTGGACAGGGTGATGCGGGCGCCGGTGCCGCCGACACCGGCGTGGACGACGTTGCGCACCGAGCGGCCGGCCATGCCGGTGGTCTCGGTGCCGGGTTCGGCCGCCGCGGGGGAGGCGGACCAGGCGCCGACCCAGGTGCCGGTGGAGGCGGGTGCGGCCGTACCGCGGGGCTGGCCGCCCCGGGCGAGGGCGGTGCGGTCCTTCGTGCCGTCGTCGGCCGCCACCCCGACGAAGATCGCTGCGGACAGGGCCACGATCGCTGCGACGACGGCGGCCAGCAGGGCACGGTGCTGGGTGGGGGGCGCCCCGACGCCCCCGTCACGACCCCGGGTCATGCTGTGCTGTTCTCCTCGGGCGAGGGGAGCCTCGCGGCTCCGGTCCGATGAGCCCATGATGCGCCACGGGCAGGGGGCCCAGGGCAGGACCCCCGGCATTCCCCCGTCCGACAGACGCCGGGAACTTGTGTTCCGTTCCAGGAGTCGGTCAGGAAGGGACAATGTGTGAGGGATCCCCGGACGGGTGGAGCGGATGGAACAGACGAAACCTGAAATCTCGGACGGCGGCGACGGCTCCGGCGTGTCGGTGGCCGCGGCGACGGCTGCCCGCCCGGGCGCCGCCGTCAACCGGGCGATGACCACGTTCAGCGCGGCGGACGAGGAGAAGCGGCGCGGCGTGCGCCGGATGAAACTCACCGCGACCGGAATGCTGCTCTTCGTCACCCTCGTCTATGCCCTCACCGAGTGGGCCTCCCACGCCGGCGCGGGCGCCTGGGCGGGGTACGTGTCGGCAGCCGCCGAGGCCGGCATGGTCGGTGCGCTCGCCGACTGGTTCGCGGTCACCGCGCTCTTCCGCCGCCCGCTCGGCCTGCCGATCCCGCACACCGCGATCATCCCCACCAAGAAGGACCAGCTCGGCGTCTCGCTCGGCGAGTTCGTCGGCGAGAACTTCCTCTCCGAAGACGTCGTACGGCAGCGGCTGCGCGCCGTCGGCATAGGCAGCCGGCTCGGAGCCTGGCTCGCCGTGCCCGAGCACGCCGACCGGGTGACCGCCGAGCTGTCCGCCGCGCTGCGCGGCGCCCTGACCGTGCTGCGGGACACCGACGTCCAGGCGGTGGTCGGCGAGGCGATCACGCGGCGGGCCGACGCCGCGGAGATCGCGCCCGGCGTGGGGAAGATGCTGGAGAAGGTCGTCGCCGACGGCGGGCACAAACGGGCCGTCGACCTGGTGGTCAGCCGTGCCCATGACTGGCTGGTGCTGCACGGCGACTCGGTGATGGACGCCGTACAGGGCGGGGCGCCCGGCTGGACCCCCCGGTTCGTGGACCGCAAGGTCGGCGAGCGGGTCTACAAGGAGCTGCTGCGCTTCGTCACCGAGATGCGCGACATGCCCGCCCACCCGGCGCGCGGCGCCCTCGACCGGTTCCTGAACGACTTCGCCTCCGACCTGCAGTCCGACACGGACACCCGGGCGCGGGTGGAGCGGCTGAAGACCGAGGTGCTGGGCCGGGACGAGGTCCAGGACCTGATCGCCTCCGTCTGGACCGCCGTACGATCCATGATCGTCTCGGCGGCGGAGGACGAGCGCAGCGAGCTGCGGCTGCGGGTTCGCACCTCGCTGCTGTCGCTGGGCCGGCGCATGGCTTCCGACGACCGGATCCAGGGCAAGGTCGACAGCTGGCTGGAGGGGGCGGCGGTGTACGTCGTCACCACCTACCGCAAGGAGATCACGTCCCTGATCACCGACACCGTGGCCGGCTGGGACGCCGAGCACACCACGAAGAAGATCGAGGCGAACATCGGCCGCGACCTGCAGTTCATCCGCATCAACGGCACGGTCGTGGGGTCCTTGGCCGGACTGCTGATCTATACGGTGGCGCGGGGGTTCGGGGCGTAGGGGCGCCCGGACGAGGGCGCGCGGCCGGTACGAGGGGCCGGCTCTCCGCCGTACGAAGGACACTCGCCGCAGCGAGTACGAAACGGAGCGGGAGCTGCCGAAGAATCCGACGAGGGCGCACACTCCGCCCCGAGACCCCCGCACGGCCAAGGAGACAGACACGATGCCGCACTCCGAGACTGAGCAGCAGCAGGAAGAGGAGCGGGAGCGCGCCGGATCGGCCGTGGTGGACGGCGCCCGTGTGGCCTACTGGGAATCCGGCCCCGCCGACGGCGAGCCGGTCCTTCTCCTGCACGGCTACCCCGCCGACCACCACAGCTGGCGTCACCAGGCCCCCGCACTCGCCCGGACCGGCCATCGCGTGATCGCCCCCGACCTGCTCGGCTGGGGCCGCTCCGACCGGCCCCGCCACCTCCCCTTCGACTACGACACGGAGGTCGCCCGGGTCGGCCGCCTCCTCGACGCACTGGGCCTGGACTCCGCGAACCTCGTCGGCCACGACTACGGCGGCTTCCTCTCCCTGGGCTTCACCCAGTCCCACCCGGAACGCGTCCGCCGGCTCGCCATCCTCAACAGCCGGTCGCACTCCACGTTCCGGCCACCCTGGTACGCGGTCATCGGCCTGCTCTCCGCCGCCGGACGCGTCCCCGCACTCGGGCCCCTGCTCGCCCGCCTCCCCGCGGCCCGGTTCCACCGCCGCATCCTGCTCTCCCTGGTCCGCGCCGGCCACCTCGACGAGGAGCTGCTGAACACCTACGTCGACTGGATGCGCAGCCGCGAGGGCCGCCGCTGGCTCGGCTACTTCGCCGGCGAGTACCGGGTCGCCGCACGCACCGGACTGCGCCGCCGGCTACCGGAGATCACCTGCCCGACGGCGGTCGTCTGGGGCCGCGCGGACACCTATCTGCGCCCCGCGATCGCCACCGAACTCGCCGAGCGCATCCCGCACGCCGAGCTGACGATGCTGGACGACGCCGGCCACTGGGTGATGGACGAGAGGCCGACCGAGGTCACGGCCGCACTGGAGCGCCTCCTGACCCGTGACGCGTAGGTGACGCAGCTCACAGCCGACTCGGGCGCCGTCCGGTCACACCACCCGCGCCCGGTCCGTCGTACCTGCGTAAGGCCGAACAGCGGCCACGCAGATACGAGGAGACCACCATGGAAGCCCGCCTCGACACGTTCGCAAGCCCCGTCGCGCGGAAGGTCGTGGGGCACCTCGCCGCCACCACCAAGCCGCTGATCGACGCGGGCCTGCCGCTGACGGTCCAGGAACTGGTGAAGATCCGCGCCAGCCAGATCAACGGCTGCGGCTTCTGCACCGACATGCACACCAAGGACGCCGCGAAGGCCGGCGAGACCGCCGTACGACTCAACCTCGTCGCCGCCTGGCGGGAGGCCACGGTCTTCACCGACGCCGAGCGCGCCGCCCTCGAACTCACCGAGCAGGGCACCCGCATCGCCGACGCCTCCGGCGGCGTCACCGACGAGGCCTGGACCGACGCGGCCAACCACTTCGACGAGGAACAACTCGCAGCCCTCGCCTCCCTCATCGCCGTCATCAACGCCTTCAACCGCCTGAACGTCATCACCCGCCAGCCGGCGGGGAGCTACGAGCCGGGGATGTTCGGCTGAGGGAGTGCGGTACTCCGGCGGGGACGGCTGCCCGGTCGACGGGGGGCCGTCCCCGCCCGCTGGGCGCCCACCCGGGGCGACGCACCCGCACGGGATCTGCTCCGACGGCTGCCTCTGACGCCGACGGCAGTCCGCCTCAGCCAACCGCCAGGCACAGCTCCGGCATCCGTGCGTGCAGCAGCCGCTGCCCGCTCGGGTCCACCCGCAGCGTGAACGTCTCCGGCCCCGGCCGCCCGGCGTCGTCGAAGGCGTCCAGCACGGCCTCGACGTGCGTCCAGAGCCGTAGGGGGCCGCCCTCCCGGATGGCCCAGCCGCCGTCGCGGGCGGTGAGGGTGGCGGCGGACCCGGTGACGACATCGGCGAGGAGCACGACTCCGTCGACGGTGAGGAGCTGAGCGTGAGGCAACGAGTTCTGGACCAGAAAGCACAGGTGGAGCGCCTCCCCGGTCGCCGCCGTGAGCCGCTCGGGACCGTGCCGCGCGGGACGGGCCCGGTCCGGCAGCCCCGCTGCCCAGTCGGACGGATCGCCGAGAGCGGGTGCGGCACGGGTTCGCGCGGGTGCGAACGAGACTGCGCCCGGCAGCAGCCGGCCCTCGGCGGTACCGTCCGCGGCCACGGTGAGCAGGACGCGGGCGTGGCCGTGGAGCAGCCCGGTGAGGCCGAGCAGGATCTTGCCTCCGGGCCGTGTCTGCGCGAGCAGCGCCGGAGGCACGGACCCGAAGGAACAGGCGGCCACGACCCGGTCGAACCAGGCCTCGGGCCAGTACCCGTACACCCCGTCCGCCACGGCCAGGACCGGGACGTAGCCGCAGCCCTGCAGCGCGCTCGCCGCGGCCTCCAGGCGGCGCGGGTCGATGTCGACGCTGGTCACATGCGACGACCCGAGCCGTTCGCAGGCCAGCGCGGTCGAGTAGCCGGTCCCGGTGCCGATCTCCAGCACCGTGTGCCCGTCACGGACCTCGGCGTCGGTCCACATCCGCACGACGAGGGACGGCGCCGTGGACGACGAGGTGGGGCCCCGCCATGCCGCACCGGGGGGGGCTTCCAGTCCGGTTCCTCCTTCTCAACGGCTAAGGCACCACGCCACCCTGGTTGTGCCCGCATCCGATCGCGTCGGTGCGAAGCTGCTTGTTCAGACGCCGATGGCGCACACGCCGCGCTGGGAAGCGGGACATCGTCACTTCTCGCACGGACGCTCGGGAGTCGCGTCCTGTAGCCGCGTGACCAGGGGTGCACGATGAACAAAGAAATGTGGCGTGGTCCTCCTCACATCCCCTGGGGAGGACCACGTCACAATCCGTTGCACAGACGGTCAGTCGAGTACGCCGAAGTGGACGGCGCCGGACTTCACGGTGTCGATGAACGTGATGTAGGTGGACCGGGGCAGGGACAGGGCCGGGCCGTCCTTCTCCTTGGAGTCACGGATGCCGACCTGGGCCTGCCGGACCGCGACCTCGACGCAGTTGCCGCCGCCCTGGTCGCTGTATGACGACTTGAACCACGACCCTTCCGGTGCGAACTCGGTGGAGGGAACAGGCTTCGTGTGATCAGTCATTTCCACAGTTTCTCTTCGAGTTCCGTCAGGAATGACGGCGTCTGGGAGGGCCCCGGAGCCGCCTTCACCATGGCATCGAACTGCCGCTGGTACTGCCCAACATCGGAGGGTTTCGACCACATGGTGACGGATCGGTAGCCGTCGCTCTGGACCACCGGGTCCAGCTCGTCGAACTCCAGCACCGTGAAGCAGAACCCCGCGCGGTAGGTGGACAGGTCTGCGGGGATGATCTGCACCTCTACGTTGTCCTGCTCGCAGAGGCGGATGATCTCCGCGTACTGGGCGCGCATCACTTCGTGGCTGCCGATCTTCGTGCGCAGCGTGTTCTCGGTCAGGATGATGTGGACCTCACGGTCGCCGTCCAGCAGGGTCTTGCGTTCCATGCGGGCCTGGACGCTGCGCTCGACGGCGTCGGTCGTCCGCTCCTCCACGATCTTGGCTGAACCCATGAGGGCGTTCGCGTACTGCTCGTCCTGGAGCAGTCCGTGCACCACGTTGTTCTCGAAGCCCCGGATGCGCACGGACTCACGTTCCAGGCCCAGGTACCGCGGCATCCCGGAGGGAAGCACGTTCCTGAAGGTCGTCAGCGGCTCGCTCTTGAGCGAATCGCGCTGCATCTGCAGCAGGACATCCCGGTCGCCGGGCTCTATGACGTCGTACTCGTCCATCAGCGCTTCGAGGTCCGCCAGCTTGGGCAACGGGATCTCGCCGGCCTCCACACGGCTCAGCTTCGATCGGGAGAAGCCCAGCTTCGTGGAGATGGCCTCGGCGGTGTAGGAGCCCACCTCGTCATCGGGCCCGGCGGTCTCCTCGGCGTGCTTCTTCTTCCGCTCGCGCAGTTCACGCAGCTCCTTGCCGAGCATGACCCGCAGGTACGTCGGTCCCCGTCGTGCCGCCAACTGTCCCCTCACTTCGGTGCGCTGTTCGCCAGATCGGAGCCTCTGTCCTGCGGAACCAGGTGCCTGTCCGTCAGGAAGAGGGTTGTGTCCGGAGTTTGGCACGGTCCGTCCTCTCTGCAACACCCTCTGTCCACTCGATGGCACTTGCCAGTTCGTGCTCGTCTGGGGATTCCCTTGAATGTTAACTAGCGTGCGCATCAAGCTGGTTGCAGGTGCCGAACCGGAGCCCGTCTCCGTCGGCGCCCCTGGGTGCGTGCGCCCCCAGGATTCGTGCGCGATCCGGCCTCCGTGAGGGCCAGACCAAGCCCCTCGTGGACCGGGCCGACATCCCCATACTGCCCCCCGACGAGCCGAGGCCAGCAATGCGCCAGAGCATCACCGCCCTTGACAAGGGCAGCGATTGGTTGGACCGGGAGCGTGACTTCCACGCACGGTCCCACCCCGACGATATCCGTGTTGAGATGGACCCGCTGGTCCGGTTGATGAACGACGGTCGCGACGCGCTCGACCGCCGCCTGACGCGCATTGAGGCAGCGGGGCGTGTCCCGCGGGTGTGCCTGTACCTGCTTGCGGCGCGCGACATCGAGCCCGCGCACTCCTGCGGCGCGGCACGGGACTCCGCCCTTGAGGAGGGCTGGCAGATCAGCACGCTGCACGTGTTCACGGACCGCTGCGGTGTGACCGGTCCGCTGCTGAAGCTCGACTGCTACGCCGTGCGTCACCAGATCCGGGCCGGGTTCGTCGACGAGGTCGTGACGCTCACCCATTCGGTCGCCAGCCCGCACCTGGACGAGTACGAACTCCAGCTCGCCCGGGTCGAAGAGCACAGCGGGTTCGTCGCGCTCGGGACCTCTGAGACCGCGGGGACGACGTCGTGAGGCCGGGCCGACGCGTCGCCCACCGGGGGAGTCGCTGATGAGCCCCGCCACAGCTGTTGCACCGGTTGCTGCGAAGCGGCTGTCACAGACATCGCGCGTCTTCGAGGCGGCCTTCGAACCGGAGCCGGTGTGTGTCGGCCGCGCACGCCGGATCACGACGGCCTTCCTGGGGCTGTGGCACGTGCGAGGGTCGCTGGCCGACAACATCGTGCTCGTCGTCTCCGAGCTCGTCAGCAACGCCGTCGAGCACGGAGCAGGCGATGTCGTGCTGCGCGTGCGGTACCCCGACGACGAGATCCGCGTCGAGGTCACCGACGGCAACCCGGCTCCGGCCAGGAGGCGCGTCGCCGGTGATGACGACGTATCGGGGCGCGGCCTGCTGCTCGTCACGGTGCTCGCCCGGAAGTGGGGCGTCATCAACGACGGCCGTACCACCTGGGCCACCTTCCACGTTCCCTCAAGGAGGCCGTGATGGCGGCCGTTGACGACGTGACCGCCGCCGAGCTGCTGAGCTGGCCGGTTGGCGTCGAGGGCGAGCTGGAGCGCCGGATCGCGCACCTTCTGTGCCACTCCCTCGCTGACGAGGGCATCAGCGATGACTTGATCGACACCCTCGACGAAGTCCTCAGTGACCGGCCGGGACCAGCTGCCCCAGGCCGGAAGATCGACGCCCTTTTACTCCGCTGGGGCCTACCCGTCTCCCGGCGGCCTCCCGAGGTGGAGCCGCTGACCGCCGAGGACGCGGCACGCATCATCGACCGGTTCCGCCGGGCCACCCGCCAGCTGACACAGGTCGTTGCCCACCGCGTCGCGGTCTACCCGACCGAGGAGCTGCGCCTTCTGCTCGCCCTGCGCGACGAACAGCCGTCCCCGGCACAGGCGCTGTCGTACCTGCGCCGGTATGCCCTGGCGATCCTCGCGGTCCTGGACTTGATGGGAGACGACGCATGACACCTCCCATGGCAGACGTCGGGCCGCTTCGCCTTCGCATTCCTCTGCGCGCTCGTCCTCGTGGCCCTGTGCCGAGCACCGCAGCGGCGGCGGCCGACGCCCCTCATACACCGCCTGGCGGCCGACGACGAGATCCGATTCGCCGTGCTGTGCCAGCAGAACACCGACGCACGCCGAGGAGCTGAACAGTGACCACCACGTCCGTTGCGAAGGTCGTCCTCACACCCCGAGAGCGGCAGATCCTCGAGAGCCTGGCCACCGGTGACGCCCTGGCCGTGGTCGCTCGGGACCTCGAGATCCGCGAGGGCGCCGCTGCGGGCTACCTGAAGTTGGCAAAGAACAAGCTGCAGGGCGTGAGTGAGACCGCCGCTGCGGTCGCCGTCGGCTACGCCACCGAGGCCATCACCCGGCCTGTGCTCCTGGACCCCGCGGCGCTGTTCCTGCCGCGCGAACAGCGCGACCTCGTCCCGCTCATCGCACGGGGCATGGCCGCCGCGCAGATGGCAACGGAGCTTGACCGGCCGGTCACCGACGTACGTGCGGACGGCCGGGAGCTCCTGGCGGCCCTCCGGGCCCGCAACCGATCGCATCTGATCACCCGCGCGTGGCAGTTCCATGTCCTCACCGCGGGCCAGGTGATCGCATGGCTGCGCTGACTCACGGCCCAGCCCCCTGTACCGCCTGCCCGCCGCCCGGTGCGTGACGGTCCCGGACGGTGGGCGGGTGCACGACCCGGCAGCCGGGCCTGGAGCAAGGGTCGGCCGCCGGAGGAAGCGTGTGGGGAGGAGTCCCCCTCCCATCGGCCCCTCCCCACACGCCGACCGGAGCGAGCGGAGGGAAGAGCGTGCAGTTCCAGCCGAACCCCGACGGCTATCCCGCCCACTGGCGCATAGCCGCACCCGAAGGGCGGTGGCCTGGCTAGCGTCACAGCCGGCCAGGCGCCCTCACGGCTGCACCTAGACCTTCCGGCACGTGCCCCAGGCTGCCGGGCCGAAGCGACACGGCGTCGTCACCAGGCACCCAAGCGCCGGGACCCGACCGGGGCCCGGGAACCCTGCACCACCCCGTCAAGGAGGTACGTATGACCGCCGTCCACCTGGAGCAGCCGGTTGCTCCCGAGCAGCCGACCACCGATGTCGTCGACACGGCCGACGACCCGTTCCAGCTCGACATCACCTTCATCGAGAACACACCGGCGACCGAGACGGTGCTGATGTGCAGCACCGGCGACAACTGCGGGAGCTCCTGCCCGAGCGCCTGCACCACCTCGTAACCCAGGCCGGTCCGGCGGCGCGGGCCGGACGGAGCCGTCCGCCCGGCCCGCGCCCTTTCTGCCAAGAACGGAGTGTGGGCGATGACTCGCTTACGACACAGCCTGTACCGGGGTGCCGGGGAAGGGATGCTGCGCGCCGCGGCGAACCTCACCGGGCCTCACCTGCCTCCCTGGCCGACGCCCGCAGCTCCGCTCGAGCACTGGCGGTCATGGCTGGCCGCGGTGTGGGCCGATGACACCTATAGGCAGGCCGTCTCCGGCGCCAGCCCCGACCTGGCCCGCCAGGTCCAGGCGATCCTCGACGGGCGGTCACCGAAGGCGCGCCGGGTGAGGCGGGCGGCACTGGCCACCGCCCGGTACGCGATCAGGTACACGCGCCGTTCGACACCTTTTGGCTGGTTCGCGGGCGTCGCACTGATCGGGTTCGGCGACAGAGCTGAGGTGCGCGTCGGGGACCGCCACGCGGCAGTTGCCCGACCAGACCCGGTGGCGCTGGATGCGGCGATCAGCGACTGGGAAGCGGACGCCGAGCGAATGGCCGACATCGAGGTCTGTGTCAACAACCTGGCACGTCAGCGGGGTGGGCGCGTCTACGTTCCCTCAGAGGGCGCCTCGGAATTCTCGCTCGCGCTGACGCCTGCTCTCGCGCTGGTGATGCATACGGCACGCTCCCCGATCAGCTACTCGGCCCTGGCGGACAAGCTCGCCGCCGAGTTCCCGGACACGGCCGCGCACCACCGCTCCCGGCTGCTCGCTCAGCTGCTGCGGGTGCGACTGCTGCGGTCCTCGCTGCGCGCGCCCGCCACCGTCATCGATCCAGCCGGCTCCTTGACCCCCGTCCTGCGGGAGGACGCCCGGAGAAATTCGGCGGCGCCGGATCTGCGACTGGACGCCGCGGTGCGGCTGCCGAAGGCGGTTCTGACGGAGGCGGAGACCGCCGCGTCCGTCCTGACCCGGCTCGCCGCGCACCCGACGGGCACCCCGGTATGGCGCCGCTACGCCGAGCAGTTCGCCGACCGCTTCGGTGAGGGCGTCGAGGTGCCGCTGGAACTGGTGACGGACCCCGAGAGGGGCTTGGGCTTCCCCGACGGGTTCGGCCACGTGTCCGAGCCTCCCCGCCCGATGACCCGACGCGACCGGCTGCTGCTGGAGCTGGCCGGAACCGCGTTGGTCGAGGGCAACAGATCGGTGACCCTGACCGGCGCGATGATCGAGGAGCTGGAGGCCGCCGCGGGCGCATCCACGCTCCCCGCGCCCCACCTCGAACTGGGCGTGCGCGTCCATGCCGGTTCGACGTGTGCCCTGGACCGCGGGAACTTCCGCCTCCAGGTCCTGACCGTCTCCCGCGCGGTCGGCTCGATGACGGGCCGGTTCTGGCATCTGTTCCCCGCCACCGGCGCGTCGTACGCAGATCTGCCCACGGTCGAGCCCGGCGCGGAGCTGGTCCAGCTCTCCTTCCACGCCGGCCGCGTCCCGGCCGACCTGCTCACCCGTGCCCCGCGCGTGCTGCCCCGGCTGGTCAGCGTCGGCGAGTTCCGGCACCGCACGAAAGAGGTGCTGTTCCCGTCCGACGTCGCCGTCGGCATCCAGGGCAGCCGTCTCTACCTCACCGAGGCCGCCACCGGCACCCGCCTGGAACTGCTCGCACCGACCGCGCTGAACTTCCTGTGGAACAACTACACCCCGCCGATGGCCCGGTTCCTGGCCGAAATCAGCCGGGCCGCCACGCCGCAGGTGACATGGTTCGACTGGGGCGCGGCCTGGACCCTCCCGTTCACTCCGGCGTTGCACTACCGCCGTTCGATCCTGGTGTCCGCACGATGGAAGGTGCGTGCTCGCGATCTGCCCGACCGTACCGCGACGCTGGATGAGTGGGCTGGGCAACTGCGGGCCTGGATGGGCCGCTTCCGCGTGCCGGACTGCGTGCTCCTGGCCGAGGACGACCAACAGCTTCCCCTCGACCTGTGCCAGGGCATGCACCTGGACCTGCTGCGCGCCCACCTTGACGCCAGTCCGACAGGAGTCGCCACCCTGCACGACGCGCCGCCGCCGGACGCCGACGGCTGGATCGGCGGACGGGCCCACGACCTCGTCCTCCCGCTGAAGACACGCCCATGACCGCGACACCGCCCCTGCCAAGGACGCAGGACCTCTCCGAAGGCTCGCTCGGAATGGCGCTGCTGCACATCGAGCGCGGTGACCTCGCCGCCGCGCGAAGCAGCCTCACGCAGGCGGTTGCCGACGGCGTCAGCGCCGGAGGCAACGCCTCCCTGTTCCACGGCGCCCCGGCTCTGGAGTTCGTGCTCAACTGCGCCGGGCGCGTCGGCCGCGACGTCCGCGACGCCGTCGACCGCGTCGTGGAGGCCCGGCTGGCCGCGGCACATCGGCGGCAGGCATCCGGGGTGTTGCCGCGTCTCGCCGAGTTCGACCTGATCCGGGGCCTTGCCGGGCTGGGCGCATTGCTGCTGACCCGCGGCGAGACTTCGCCACGGCTGAAGAAGGTGCTGGCCTATCTGGTCTCCCTGGCACGGCCGGTCCGCGTCGAGGGCCGACAGGTGCCGGGATGGTGGTCCACGGCCGGACCCGCTGATGAACTGATGCCGGGCGGACACGGGAACAACGGTGTCGCACACGGCATCGCCGGGGTTTCGGCGGCGCTGTCCCTCGCCGTGAGACACGGCATCCAGGTGCCGGGGCAGCACGAGGCCATCGAGGTGTTCGCGCGCTGGCTGGACGTCTACGGCTGCCGCTACTGGATCACCTGCGACCAGCTGTCGGCCCCTCAGCCGCCCAGGCCGGGGCCCGCGCGCCCATCCTGGTGCTATGGCCAAGTCGGCATCGCCCGCACCCAACATCTGGCCGCGCTCGCCCTCCATGACCCGGCCCGCAGGCTCGCGGCAGAGGACACCATCGCGCACACGCTCGCCGACCCCGCCCCTCTGGGGCGGATCACCGACGCCTCGCTGTGCCACGGCTGGGCCGGCCTTGTGACCGTGGCCCGCGCCGTCGCCGACGACAGCCCCACACCTGACCGGTTCACACCGCTGATCGAAGACCTCAACAAGCGCCTTGCCGCCGACCTGGACCGACTGACGAAGCCCGGCCTAATGGAAGGCCGTACCGGCGCGCGACTGGCACTGGACGGCACGAACACCACGCGCTGGACCAGAGCCCTGCTGATCACCTGACCGCCGGTCCTCCAAGCCCAGCCCCATCGACGAGGAGCGCCCACGATCATGGACGTCGACGACGAGAACCTTCCAATCACCGCGCAGACGGACTGGTGGCATGCCAGCGTGTCGTTCCCGGGCGGCACCGTAACCCCCGCAGCCGCCCAGGCGCTGGCTTCCGCGCTGGGAGACCAGCGGTTCCATTTCCTGCGCAAGGACGGAGGGCTGCGCCTGCGCACAGAGCGCTCCGCGGCCGACCTACTGGACCGCCTCGTCGCCGACCAGCAGGTCAGCGGCTGGGTCGGCGGCATCTACGAGCCCGAGACCGAGGCGTTCGGCGGCCGAGAAGGCATGGACATCGCACACGACGTGTTCTGCGCGGACAGCCCCGCCGCCTTGGCCGAGACCGGCGGCCCGGGCGCCCGGGAGCGCAGCGTGCTGCTGCTGGCCGCCCTGATCCGGTCGGCCGGGCTGGACCCGTTCGAAGCCGGTGACGTGTGGACGAAGCTCGGCGCCCTGCGACCGCCCGTCACCCCGCCCGTCGGCCCCGCGCGCGACCGGGCGGTCGCGGCCATGCGCCGTCTGATGAACGCCGACGCGGCCCTGCGACCGGACGCCGAACCCGGCTGGGCAGAGCGCGTCACCGCCTTCGATGCGGCCGGTCGGCATCTGCGGCGGCATGCCGCTGACGGGCGGCTGATACGGGGCCTGCGCGCGGTGCTCGCCCATCACGCGATCTTCGCGTTCAACCGCGCCGGAGTGCCGGTCGGCGAACAGGCCGCTACCGCATGGATGGGCCGCCAAGTCGCCTTCGTCGCAGACCAAGCAGCCGACGTGTCGACCCACCGGTCCGCCTCACCGGACCCTAACCTCACTCGAATGGAGACCACCGTGACACCCGTCACCGACCCCGCTGAACTGCGCGGATCGCTCGTTAACCGCCTCATCGACAGCGGCCACCTGCGCACCCCCGCCGTCATCGACGCCTTCCGCAGCACCGAACGCCACGAGTTCCTCCCCGGCGTCGATCTCCAGAAGGCGTACATCGAAGACGCGGTGCCCACCAAGCACGACGAGACGGGCGAGATGATCTCATGCATCTCCGCGCCCTCGATCGTCGCCACCCAGCTTGAACAGCTCGGCGCGCAGCCCGGCCACAAGGTCCTGGAAGCCGGTGCCGCCACCGGCTACAGCGCCCGCCTCCTCGGCCGGCTCGTAGCCCCCGGCGGCCACGTGTGGACCGTGGACGTCGACCAGGACCTCGTCGACGGCGCGAACAAGAACCTCGCCCAGGCCGGTGCCTCGAACGTGACCGCCGTGCTGGCCGACGGCGCTGCCGGCCTTCCCGAGCGCGCGCCCTTCGACCGCATTCAGTTCACGGTCGGCGCGGGCGATGTACCGGTGAAGATCCTCGACCAGCTCGCTCCCGGCGGGCGCCTCGTTCTCCCGATGCGGATTCGCGGCAGCATCTCCCGCAGCTTCGCCTTCGAGCGGGACGGCGACACCTGGAGGACCGTCTCCTGCGAGATGGCCACCTTCGTGCCCCTGCGTAAGGGTGTCTGCGACGACGTCTACACCCTCGTGCGCTTGGAGGGCGAGGGCAACGTCCGCCTGGAGACCTTCAGTGAGCAGGAGGTGGACCGCGACGCGATCCGCACAGTCCTCGACCAGCAGCAGGCCAAGGTCTACACAGGGGTGAAGTTCCGCCAGGGCGACCCCTGGGAGTGGCTGTACCTGTACCTGGCCTCCGTGCTTCCCAACGGCCTGTCCCGCCTCCCCGGCCAGCGGCCCGGATTCACCCCGCACTTCGGCTGGGGCTCCATGGCCGCCCTCAGCGGCGACACCCTGGCCTACCTGACCATCCGCGAGGGAGAGGACGACACCGGCCGCTTCTGGGAGATCGGCGTCATCGGCCACGGCTCCCGCGCAGCCGAACTCGCCGACCAGGTCGCCACCGAGATCCGCGAATGGGACGAGGGCTGGGGCAACACCGCACCGGAACCCACCTTCCGCATGGCCGTCGGCGACGCCCGCGACCAACTCACGTCCGCAGAGACGCGATTCGTCATCGACAAGACCTACAGCCGACTCGTCGTCGACTGGAAGCGCAAGGGCTGACGACGGTGATCCCCGCGATAGCCAGCCGCATCCCACTCGTCCGACGCCCCAAGGCGCCCGCGCTACCACTGGACGAGCGCATCACTCACCTGAAGGGGCTGACCCTCGCGCCCGCTGGTGCGGGCCACCACGACCTGGTGGCCCGCACCAGCGGAGTCCTTAACTACGCCGCGCTGATCGCCTCCGACGCCGGGATGCCCGACCTGGCGGCCGACCTGTGCTGGAAGCAGCACAAGGTCTTCGTCGGCGCCGGACATCTCACGGGCGACATCGCCGTGATGGCGCTCATGCCCCTGATCAACATCTCCCGGCTGCTGACTCGTGAGGGCGACGGCGAAGCCGCCTACGACGTACTGACACGGCTGTACCACGCCGCACAGAAGCGTGGCTCAGCCGAGATCCGCGGCAACACCGTCGATCTGTCGATGCTGATCGACACGGAATCCAGCCACCGGAAGGTCTGCGAGGAGCTGTGGGTCACCGTGCTCGTCGACGGCGCCAGAGCCCTGGCACGGATCGGCCGCTGGACCGAAGCCGCCGAAGCAATGGCTGCGCACCGCGGCGTCGGCAACCGCCTCCTCGACGGCCGCCAAATCGTGATCATGTCGCTGATGGAACGCGGCCTCGACCAGCAGGCTCGCGACACGATCCAGTCCACCGTCCCCACCGAACCATGGGAGAACGCCATCGCCGCCCTCCTGCGCCTCCACTGCCAGCCCGCGACCTCACCCACGCCGCAACCGGAGCTGGACCTCGCCCTGCAGGAAACACTCGCACTACTCACCCCGCCCGACACCGCGACCGCAGTGTTCCAGACCCGAGCCGCACTGGTCGCGCTCGAACTGGTCAGCGACTGCGCCAGCCCTCACGCCGCCCTCCTGGAGGAAGCAGTCGCCGAAGTGGCCCGTCTCGACGCGTACGCTGCCCGTGACGTCCTGAACCACCACACGGCCCGGGCCCATCTGACCAGCGAGCACAGACAGAAACTCGACTCCGTGCTCACCGCGTCCGGACTCGGCGCAGGCAGCCTCCCGCAAGCCCACATGCACGCCCTCACCGAAGCCGTGGACAAGGCCGAAACTGCGCTTGGTCAACTTCTGTAACCCACCGAGCAGAACCCCACTCCGGCGCCAGGCACCTGGCGCTGCGGGTGGACGGACAGAAGCCGGTGCTCCGCCGCCTCACGGTCAGGAGTCTCCTCCACAGCGGCCACGCAGATACGAGGAGACCACCATGGAAGCCCGCCTCGACACGTTCGCAAGCCCCGTCGCGCGGAAGGTCGTGGGGCACCTCGCCGCCACCGCCAAGCCGCTGATCGACGCGGGCCTGCCGCTGACGGTCCAGGAACTGGTGAAGATCGAGCGTGCCACGGGTCGCAGCCTGCAGGACGAGTAGAGGTCCTTTTAGGGAGAAGCACCCGCACGGAGGAGGCGCCTGATGTTTGACGCCTCCTTCAGGTCGCCTACCGCGGTCAGCTTGCTGCGATCGCTGAATATGTCCACACATCTGCCGGGAGCTCGTGCTTCAGGCGCCAGCTGATCCCCATCGGTCTGCTGCTCGTGTGGCTTTCGTAGGTGGCAGGGCCGAGGAACATCCAGGGCTGGGACTTGCCTATGTCGGTGTTCTTGTAGCGCCGCATGAAGAGCAGGATGTGACTTCCCTGCTGTGCGTGCGCTTGGTAGCGGCGGCCGGTTCGGGAGTCCTCGGAAGTGGAGTTCTGGGACTCCCAGTGGAAGAGCGTCGGGCTGAGTGCGTAGTCCTTGTACCTGACCGTGGGAGAGAAGTCCCTCTCGTTCTTCTCTAACGTGATCAATAGGGCGTCGGTCCGCAACTCCTCCGCCCACTGCACGCCCTGGGCGAAGGATCGGGGCATCTGACCGCCGAAGCGGGCCACTCCGAGGGCGGCGAGGATCTCCGAGCGGTTGTATGAGCTGTGGACCTTCAACGGCACCTGGTTCAAGGAGCCCGTCAGCGGGAGGGGGAAGTGGTCTGTACGTTCGACGACGTAGGACAGCACCTGCGTGAGCTCGTCGCGCAGGGCGCTGTGCGGACGCAGAGATTCGAGGCCCTCCTGGAAGCTGGTGAAACCGCCTGCGTTGTCCCAGAGGTTGAAGAAGAGCATGCGGGCGTACGCCTGATCGGATGGCTCGAGGTCCGTGTAGGAAGGAGCGTCGTCGGCGAGGAGCCGCAGGTATGCCTGCGCTCGCTCGGGGTCGTCGACGTGGAGGAAGGCATGGACCCTCTTGAGGAGACCGGCCTCTCCTGGCGGTGTCGAATCCTGGACAAGGCCAGCTCGGCGAAGGATGCCCGTCCAGGAGTTGTCGCCCTTGTACAGCTCTCTGATCTCGCGTCGGCTTTCCACCAAGTAGTCGGCCAGTTGGGGCGTACGGTACGCCTTGACCTCGTTGACCAGTGTCTTCACCGTTGCGCCCAGTTGTGTACGGATGTTGCCGAGGACGAGGTCCTTGGACTTGCCCTCCAGGATGATCTGGCAGCCCGAGGGCAGTCGAGGGAAGTCACGCTCGATGTGGTCGACCAGCCGGTTGCGGGACAGGTTGGTCAGTGCCCGGAACTGTTCCTCGAATCGGAACTCAGCTCGGTGTTGCCCGATGAAATCGAGGACGGTGAGCACCGGCTTGGTCTCCGTCCGCCGCAGCCCTCGGCCGAGTTGCTGGAGGAACACCGTGGCGCTGCTGGTGGGGCGTAGCAGGAGCAGGGTGTCTACGTCCGGGATGTCGAGCCCCTCGTTGAAGAGGTTGACCGAGAAGATCACCTGGAGCTTGGCGTCCCGGAGGTCGGCGAGCGCCTGGGCGCGCACCTGCGCGGGGGAGTCACTGTCAAGCGCCAGGGCCCGGAAGTTGGCCTTGCGGAAGAAGTCTGCCATGAAGTGTGCGTGTGCCTTGCTCACGCAGAAACCCAAGGCGCGCATCGCTTCGGGGTTGGACACCTTGTCAAGGATCTGCTTCACCACGATACGGGCGCGTGCCGTGTTGCCCGTGTAGAGCTTGTCGAGGTCTTGTTCGGTGTAGGCGCCTCTCTGCCAGCTCAGGTTTGTCAGATCCGTGCCATCTGCAATGCCGAAGTAGTGGAAGGGGCAGAGCAGATCATTTTCCAATGCTTCCCACAGGCGCATCTCGGCCGCGATGCGGCCTTCGAAGAACTCGTCCTGGACATTGAGGCCGTCCATGCGCTCGGGGGTCGCCGTGAGCCCCAGCAGTTCCTTGGGCTTGAAACGGTCGATGACCCGGCGATATGTCGATGCGGTGGCGTGATGGAACTCGTCGATGACAATGACGTCGAAGTGATCGGGGGCCAACCGCTCCAACCGCTGGACGCTGAGTGACTGGACGCTGGCGAAGACGTGGTTCCACTCGCGCGGGTCCTCCCCGCCATGTAGTAGCTCCCCGAACGAGGCATCGTCCAACACTTCACGGTACTTGCGCAGGGACTGCCGGAGAATCTCCTTGCGATGGGCTACGAAGAGAAGCCTCGGTCGGTCGCCCAGTGACTCCCTGCACTGCCCGCGGTAGTCGAGCGCGGCCATCACCGTCTTCCCTGTGCCTGTCGCCGCGACGAGCAGGTTCCGGTGGCGCCCGCGTATCTCGCGCTCGACGCTCAACCGCTCCAGCATGTCCCGTTGGTGCGGGAAAGGGCGTACTTCAAGGCCGGAGAGGCTGATCCTCGCGTCGGAGGGCGTGCTTGAGCCGCTTGCCTGCGCTAGCGCCCCGTCCAGACGCTGCCCGTGGAGGTCAGGGTTGTAGGTCTCGAAGGCGGTGTCGTTCCAGTACGCGTCGAAGGTCGCCTCGAACTTGTCGAGTACCGCGGGTGTGGCGACGGACGACAGTCGTACGTTCCACTCCAGCCCGTCGAGCAACGCGGCCCTCGACAAGTTCGAGCTGCCCACGTATGCGGTGTCGAAGCCCGTATTGCGTCGGAGGAGCCAGGCCTTGGCGTGCAGCCGGGTCGAGCGGATCTCATAGTTGACTTTGACCGTGGCTCCGAAGTCGCGGACGAGACGGTCGAGAGCCTTCCGGTCGGTGGCGCCCATGTACGTGGTCGTGATGACTCTGATCGGCACGCCCCGCTCTTTGGCGGCGCGGAGGGAGTCTTCCAGAACCCGGATGCCGTACCACTTCACGAACGCGCAGAGCAGATCGATGCGGTCCGCGGTGGCGAGCTCTGCCCGCAGCTCGCTGCCAAGACTGAGGTCCTCGGGGGAGTTGGTGAGAAGCGAGGTTTCCGACAGCGGAGTGAGCGGGCGGATCGCGTAGGCCCCTGGGGCCTCCTGCTCGGCGAGTGCCAGGAGCTGTCGTGGCCCCTCGACCAGGCGGTTGACCGACTCCGGTTCGTCCTGCTCGGATGTACTGGCGGTCAGCGAGGCAAGTATGCGATTGGCGAAGGTCACCTGCTGATCGGGCGGAAGCTGCTTGAGCCGGCGGGCGACGACCTGCCCGATATGCCGAGCCAGCACATGAGGCGACGACTCCGCGCTGACCTCGGCGTTGATTGCCTTCCAGCCCGCGGCCTCGAGCCGAGTCAGCTCGGCATGCACACTGTCCGTGATCAGTTTTTCGTAGACACCCGCGACCGGCTCTGCCAGCTCCCCTGCATCTCCCACGCCCGCCCCCTCGATCAGTGCATCGGTGCGATCAGTTCTAACAGGGGCCACTGACAACCGGGGACGGTTCCCACACTCTCATCCCAGATAAGGTGCAGAGCGGCGCTCCAAGAAGTGCTGGAGTCGCAGCCGCTGCGTGTGGTGCATGGGCAGTGCCTTCAACTCGCTCGGTTTCACGAACCGCAGCTCCGTCGACTCCTCCGAGACCGTCGGCGAGCCACCGGTGATGCGGGCCGTGAAGCACGCATTGAATTGTCGACGGACCTCGCCGTCCGAATAGGCGATCACATGTCGCGGATCGGTGTACGTGCCGACCAGACCGGTGATCTCCACCTCCAGCCCGGTTTCCTCCTTCACTTCGCGTACCGCCGTGCCGGGGAGCGAGTCGCCCATCTCCATCCCACCACCGGGGAGCGCCCACAAACCGTTGTCCCGGCGCCGCTGCAGCAGAATGCGACCTTCGTCGTCCGTCACCACGGCCGAGGCGGCGACCACCAGGCTGTTGGGCTCGGGCGCGTGGGGATCGTCGTAGTACTCCGTGCGGGCCATCAGCTGCTCCTCGACCGGTCGAGCCGTCGCCGGAGCGCTTCCAGAGCCTCCATCGGACACCCCTGTAGATGATTCACGCCCGCCCGTGACACTCCCCATAGGACCGCCCCGCCCCGCACCAGCACCCCGCCCCCTTCTGGGGTGGCCACGGCGTTGCGCGGCCGCGGGCGGCCAGCGTGGTGGCGTACTGGGGGAGGAGGGTGGGGTCGGCCGGGGAGGTGCCCTCCGAGGCGGCGAAGGCCTCGTAGGAGGGGACCGTGCCGGGGACGATGCCCAGGTTGGGCGTGCCGGACGAGGCGAGTTCCCGCAGGGCCGTCTCCAGGGTGGTGACGTGCTCCTCGTAGGAGGGGTACTCGGCGGACAGTGACGGGTACGCCTCCAGCAGTTCCGCCAGTTCGTCGGCCGGCCAGTGCAGCATGGCGACCGGGAAGGGGCGGGACAGGGCCTCGCGGTAGGCGCCGAGTTCCGCGCGCAGCCGGGAGATCTCGGCCTCCAGGTCCGCCGGGTTGTCCGAGCCCAGTGACCAGACGCGCCCCGGGTCGTGGAGTTCGTCCAGGGAGACGGGCATCGAGTGGAGGGTGTCGGCGAGGGTGTCCCACTCGTCGTGGTCGGCGCCCAGCATCCTGCGGACCCGGTGGCGGCCGTACAGCAGCGGGTGTGTCGCGTACGGGGGTTCCGGGACGTCCGTCAGCAGCAGCCGCGCGCCCTCCGTGAACGTCTCGTGTGCGGCCTCCAGCTCGTCGTGGGACTCCAGCGCCTCCGCGACGATCACCCACGGGGCCGGGTCGCGCGGGGCCGCCGCGCGGACGCCGTCGATGATCGCCCGTGCCTCCGCCTCGTGGCCGTACTCCCACAGGTTCGACGCCTTGAGGGCCCGGACGAGCGCCGGGTTGTCCAACGCCCCGGAGCCCTCCGACGGGGACAGCAGGCGGTCGTAGAGCCTGGTCGCCGCGGGACGGTCGCCGGACAGCTCCAGATGGGCCGCGGCGCGCAGCAGCAGGGCCTCGGCATCCTCGGGATAGAGGCCGGCGGTCCGCTCCAGGCGTGCCGCCTCGGCGGTGTGGTCGACGTTCTCGGCAGGCGTGTCGGGGCGCATGAGGGACACCGTACTGCCGTGGGGTGACAGGGGTGAGGGCGTGGGTGCGTCCGCGGGCGCACCCACGCCCGACCGCGGCCCGCCTGCCGCCCCTGCGTGGGCCATCCACGCCCGTGCGTGGGCCATCCACGCCCGTGCGTGGACGCACCCACGCCCGTGCGTGGACGCACCCACGCCCGTGCGTGGACGCACCCACGCCCGTGCGTGGGCCATCCACGCCCGTCCGCGGTTCGCCTGCCGCCCATCCGCGGCTCCCCCGCGCATCGTCTGCGGCTCGTTCGCGCATCGTGCGTGGCCCGTCTGCGGCTCGTTCGCGCATCGTCCGTGGCCCGTCTGCGGCTCGTTCGCGCATCGTCCGTGGCCTGCCTGGGGTGTCTCCGCGGACCGTCCCTTCACCGCCTTCGACTCGTCGACGCGTGGGGCCGCATCTCGGCCACTGCCTTCCGCGGCCCCGTCCCCTGATGATCCGCGGCGGCCCGGCCGCCCTGTATGTCGGCCGCGTCCTGTATAACTGCGGACAGGAGTTCGGGAGGGGGAGCCGCGGTGGTGCGTGAGCGGAGGGGTGCCAGGCCACTCGCCGTGCTGGTGCTTCTCGTTCTCCAGCTCGTGCTGATCGATGCGGGGAGTCTCTCCGCCGCCACCGTCGCGTTCGCCGCGACCGCTGCCGCGGGCGCCGCGCTCTCCGTCTGTGCCCTCGCCGCCGCACGCTGCGCGCCCGCCGTGCCGCCCACGCGGGTGCGCACGGCCATCCGCGACCGCGCCCGGCGTACGGCCTTCCTGCCGCAGTGCGATCCCGACGCCCCGGGCCGGCGCAGGCCCCGAGCGCCCGGGCGGGCCCTTCCGGCGACCGCCGCGTAGGGGCCCCGGCACACACAGCACCAGAACCGTCCGCGGCCCCGCGCGGGGCGTGTCGTCATGCCGTTCCAGTCAATTCGTTCCGGCGCGACGCGACCCCGGAGGGTTCACTCACCCATGTCTGTTTTCAGTATTTCTGCCAGTTTGGTCGAGCAGCTCGCCGATCTGCTGCACCCGTTCTTCGGCGCCAACGCCGCCGCCACCGCCGTCATCCTGTTCACCGCGCTCGTACGGCTGCTCGTGCTGCCGCTGTCGCTGGCCGCCGCCCGCGGGCAGAAGGCCCGCGCCGCGCTCCAGCCGAAGATCGCCGAGCTGCGGCGCAAGCACGGCAGGAGCCCCGAGCGGCTGCAGCGGGCCGTGCTGGAGCTGCACGCCGAGGAGAAGGTGTCGCCGCTCTCCGGGTGCCTGCCCAGCCTGTGCCAGCTCCCCGCCTTCTTCCTTCTCTACCACCTGTTCTCCAGCTCCTCGATCGGCGGGCAGGCCAACGAGCTGCTGGACCACCGGCTGTTCGCCGCGCCCCTCGGCGGGCGGTGGGCCGACGCTCTCGGCGCGGGCGGGATCGCCGGCGGGGCCGGGCTCGTGTACCTCGGCCTGTTCGCGTTCGTGACCGCGGTCGCCGTCTTCGCCTACCGGCGGACCAAGCGGACGACGGCCCCGGCCCCCTCCGGCAGCGGCGTCGGCGACGACGTACCCGGCCTGCGCGCCGTGGCCAGGGTGCTGCCGTTCATGTCCTTCTTCACCCTGGTCACGGTCGCCGTCGTGCCGCTCGCCGCCGCGCTGTACGTGGTCACCAGCACGACCTGGAGCGCCGTAGAGCGGGCCGTCCTCTACCGGTGAACCGAGGGTGGCCGCCGCAACCTACGGTCCAGTACGTGAACGGGGTCTTGCCGAGTGGACATCGACCTTGGAGGATCAGCCAAGTCCTCCGATGGTTGCGCGCCGGCCGCACCCAGTCGCACCTCATCGGGCGGGGCGCCCGCGACGCCGAGGGAGTTGGAGAACATGAAGCTGCTGCGAGTAGGTGCGGCAGGAGCCGAGCGGCCGGCGCTGCTCGACGCCGACGGGACGCTGCGCGATCTGTCGGGGCTCGTACCGGACATCGACGGCGGCCTGCTCGCCGACGACGCGGCGCTCGGCCGGGTCCGCGGCGCCGCCGCGGCCGGTGAGCTGCCCGTGCTGGACGGCACCGGGCTGCGGATCGGGCCGCCGCTGGGACGGATCGGCAAGGTCGTGTGCATCGGGCTGAACTACCACGACCACGCCCGGGAGACGGGCGCCGAGCCGCCCGCCGAACCGGTGGTGTTCCTCAAGGCGGCGGACACCGTGGTCGGGCCGAACGACACCGTGCTGGTGCCGCGCCGGTCCACCAGGACCGACTGGGAGGTGGAGCTGGCCGTCGTCGTGGGGCGCACCGCCCGGTATCTGGAGTCGGCCGAGGCCGGGCTCGCGTGCGTCGCCGGGTACGCGGTCGCGCACGACGTCTCCGAGCGGGAGTTCCAGATCGAGCGCGGCGGGACCTGGGACAAGGGCAAGAACTGCGAGACGTTCAATCCGCTCGGGCCGTGGCTGGTCACCGCCGACGAGGTGCCCGACCCGCAGCGGCTCGCCCTGCGCCTGTGGGTCAACGGGGAGTTGAAGCAGAACGGTACGACCGCCGACCAGATCTTCCCGGTCGGTGAGGTCGTGCGCTACGTCAGCCAGTTCATGACCCTCTACCCCGGCGACGTCATCAACACGGGGACGCCGGCCGGAGTGGCCATGGGGCAGCCGGAGCCCAAGCCCTATCTGCGGGCCGGCGATGTCGTCGAGGCCGAGGTCGAGGGACTGGGGCGGCAGCGGCAGGAACTGAAGGCCGCCTGAGCGCTCCGCTGGAAGCGCCGCGATACGCCGTCGCTCGTCTGCGGTGCCATCGGTGCCGTCGTGGCTGGCCGCGCCTTTCCCCGCGCCCCTTCAGGGCGCCGCCGAACCGCAGCGGACTTCGCCCGACCTGCTTGGCCGCGCCTAGCCGAGCAGCGCGGCCAGCCTGCGCCAGCCCTCCCGGGGCAGGCCGGCCGGGTCGCCGTCCACCACCTGGAGGGCCACGTGGTCGGCGCCCGCCTCGTGGAACTCCGCGATGCGGCGGCGGATCGTGTCGTCGTCGCCCCAGGCGAACACCGCGTCGACCAGCCGGTCGCTGCCGCCGCCCGCGACGTCCTCCTCCGTGAAGCCCAGGCGCAGGAAGTTCTGCGTGTAGTTGGGCAGTTCCAGATAGCGGGCGAGGTAGGCGCGGGCGGTACCGCGGGCCTGCGCCGGATCGGACTCGAGTACGACCTTGAACTCCGGGGCCAGCAGCGGGCCGTCGCCGAGCCGCTCGCGGGCCTGTGCGGTGTGCTCGGGCGTGACCAGGTACGGGATCGCGCCCGCCGCCCGGTCCCGGGACAGCTCCAGCATCTTCGGGCCGAGCGCCGCCAGCACCCGGCGATGGGCCGGCAGGCCCGCCCGGTCCAGCTCGTCGAGGTAGCCGACCATCGTCGCGTACGGGCGGCCGTACCCCTGCACCCGCGGGCCGTGGCTGACGCCCAGGCCGAGCATGAACCGGCCGGGGTGTGCCACCTCGAGCTCGGCGAAGCGGGCCGCGGTGGCGGACGCCTCGTGGTCCCAGACGCTCTGGATGCTGGTGCCGACCACGAGCCTCGAGGTCGCCGCCACGAGCGGGGCGGCGTGGGTCGCATCCGTGTTGCCGCCCAGCCAGAGGGCGCCGTAGCCGAGCTTCTCCAGTTCGGCCGCCGCCTCGGCCCGCTCGTCACGCCGGCCCGCGTCCTCCGTGTCCGCGGAGCGCAGGCCGACGCTCCAGATCCCGTACCGTCCGACGGATTCCTTCAGCGCGGTCGTCGCGTCGTTCATCGGGTTCCGTCCCTCCGGTCGCGCCGTGGTCGGCGGTCCCGGCCACGTCCGTACTCGCTGCCAACAGGGAGGAGGCGGTGATCATTCCCGCGGATGTCCAGCACCGGACTCGCCGGACGCCTCGGACGGCTCCTGGTCGTCCAGGAACCGCTCCAGTGCCTCCACCACGAGCCGGTGATCCTGCAGCTGCGGCAGTCCGGACACCGTCACCGCGCCGATCACGCCGGCGCCCTCGACGGTGATCGGGAACGAACCGCCGTGCGCCGCGTAGGTGTCGGGGTCGAGGCGGGAGGACTCCTCGAACGTCGTGCCCTTCGCCCGGAACCGCGCGCCGACCAGGTACGACGCGGAGCCGTAGCGCTCCACCACCCTGCGCTTGCGGGCGATCCAGGCGTCGTTGTCGGGCGTCGAGCCGGGCAGGGCGGCGTGGAAGAGCTGCTGGCCGGCACGGTGGATGCCGACGGCCACCGGCGCCTGCCGCTCGCGGGCCAGCTCCACCAGGAGCGAGCCGAGCGCCCATGCGTCGTCATGGGTGAAGGCGCGGAAGACCAGACGGCGTTCCTGGGCCTGCAGCTCCTCCAGGCCGGGGGTCAGTTCCGGGGCGGTCGTCATGGGCGGGCTCGTTCCTGTCTCGTGGCTCGGCATAGGGTTCCGTGCGGTGTCACCGGGGTTTCCCGTGCGGCGTCGGGGGGTTCCCGGGTTGCGTCACGGGGTCTCCGGGCGGCCTCACGGGTTCCGCGTGGCAGCGCACGGGGATTCCCGTGTGGTCACGGGTTCCGGTGTGGCGGCACGGGTTCCGTGCGGGTCTGATGTCACAGGGTTCCGTGTGGCGTCACAGGGGCACCACCGCTCCGTCCCGGGCGGACCGGCGGGCCGCCTCCAGTACGTCCAGTGCCGCGGCGGCCTCGTGGGCACCCACCGGGTTGGGGCCGTCCGCGCGAAGGGCCTCGGCCACCGCCGCGTAGTACGCCGGGTAGTCGCCGGGCAGGGTCCGCTCGACGCGTCCGCCGCCGGTCGGCGGGGATTCCCCGGAGCCGACGCGGCCCCACAGCGACTCGTCCTCCTCGCCCCAGCCGGGGCCGGGCCGCCCGCCCTCGCGCAGCGCCGCCTCCTGCGGGTCCAGGCCGTACTTGACGTAGCCGGCCCTGCTGCCGAGCACCCGGAAGCGGGGGCCGAGCTGGGCCGTGGTCGCGGAGACGTAGAGGTGGGAGCGGACGCCGCTCGCGTGCGTGATCGCGATGAACGTGTCGTCGTCGGTCTCCGCGCCCGCCCGCCGGACGTCCGCCTCGGCGTACACCTGCCTGGCCGGGCCGAACAGCACCAGCGCCTGGTCCACGACGTGGCTGCCGAGGTCGTAGAGCAGCCCGCCGATCTCCGCCGGGTCGCCGGACTCGCGCCAGCCGCCCTTCGGCTTCGGCCGCCAGCGCTCGAACCGCGACTCGAAGCGCCACACGTCGCCCAGCGTGCCCTCGGCGAGCAGCTTGCGGAGGGTGAGGAAGTCGTTGTCCCAGCGGCGGTTCTGGAAGACCGAGAGCAGCAGGCCGCGGTCCTGCGCCAGGCCGGCCAGCTCGCGCGCCTCGGCCGCCGTGCCTGCGATCGGCTTGTCGACCACGACCGGCAGACCGGCCTTCAGGGCGGTGGCGGCGAGCGGGACGTGCGTCTTGTTGGGCGACGCCACCACGACCAGGTCCAGTTCGGCGGCCCGGTCGAACAGCTCGTCCGGCGTCGCGACCGTCCGTACGCCCGGGAACCCGGCGCGGGCCTGCTGCTGCCGGTCGGGGCGGGAGGTGACCACCGTGTCCAGGGTCAGGCCCTCGGTGGCGGCGATCAGCGGCGCGTGGAAAACGGAGCCCGCCAGGCCGTAGCCGACGAGGCCCACGCGGAGGGGGGTACCAGTCATGAGCCCCACTTTCGCAACGCTGTTGCCAAAGCGCAAGCGGCAGGGACAATGAGGGTGTGAACAGGAGTGACGCGTGAACCGAGGTGACGGGCGGCCGATCGGCGGGGGCGGGGGCGCCGGCCTCCCGGCCCTGCGCAGCCACAACACGGCGCTGGTGCTGGACCTGCTGCGCACCGCCGGTGCGGAGGGCATCAGCAGGCTGGAGCTGGCCGAGGGGACCGGGCTGACCCCGCAGGCGGTCAGCAAGATCACCGCCAGGCTGCGGCAGGACGGCCTCGTGGCGGAGGCGGGACGCCGTGCCTCCACCGGGGGCAAACCGCGGACGGTGCTGCGTCTGGTCCCGGGCGCGGGGCACGCCCTCGGGGTGCATCTGGACCGGGACGAGCTGCGCGTGGTGCTGGCCGACCTCGAGGGTGCGGTGGTGGGGGAGCGGCGCTCCCCGCTCGACCTCGGGGCGGGCGCGGAGGCGGTGGTGACGGCGGTGGCCCGGGAGGCGGAGGAGCTGGTGGCCGGGGTTCTGTCGAGCGGGGCTCCGGTGGGAGGGGAGGTGCCGCCTCCGGCCGCCGGAGCGCCTGCGGGTGAGGCTCCTGCGGCTGGAGGACTTCCGGACCGGGGCGTTCCGGATCGGGTGGTGCCCGGTGGGGCTG
This sequence comes from Streptomyces poriticola, assembly GCF_036689765.1. Classification (NCBI taxonomy): domain Bacteria; kingdom Bacillati; phylum Actinomycetota; class Actinomycetes; order Kitasatosporales; family Streptomycetaceae; genus Streptomyces; species Streptomyces poriticola. Next base: position 4,934 of record NZ_JBAGKH010000017.1, on the reverse strand, counting down.
CCGGGCTCGCCGGTACTCCCACGCTGCTCGGTCTGGGCATCGCCCTCCCCGGTCCGCTGGACCACGCGCGAGGAGTACTGCACCGGGTCACCGGCTTCCCCGAGTGGGACGGCTTCCCGCTGCGGGACGCGCTGGCCGCGCGGCTGGGGGTGCCGGTGGTCGTCGACAAGGACACCAACGCGGCTGTGCTCGGGCTCGCCGTCGGTGCGCTGGGCGGGGACGGCGTCGCCCGGGGGTCCGGTGCGGGTTCCGGCGGGGGCTCCGATACGGGTTCCGGCGGGGGCGCGGGTACGGACTCCGGCGGGGGCGCAGGTGGGGGCACGGGCATCGGCAACGGCCGGGACGCCGACGGCAGCCCGGGTATGGGTGGCGGAGTGGCTATGGGCGGCGGGCCGGACGTGGGTGGTGGCCCGGCCACGGAGGGCGGCACGGTCTCGGGTATCGGCCCGGTCTCGGGCACCGGCCCGGACACGGGTGCGGGCCTGGCTGCGGGTACCGGCCCGGCCGTGGAGGGTGGCCCGGCCGTGGAGGGTGGTCCGGCCGTGGAGGGTGGCCCGGCCACGGACCCCGGCCACGGCCCCGGCCCCGGCCATGACAACGACGTGGACCCTGACGGTGCCGGTGGCCGTGACGGTGCCGGTGGCCGTGACGGTGCCCCTGGCCGTGAGGGCGCCCCTGGCCGTGACGGTGCTCCCGGCCGTGACCGCGGTATGGGATTCGGTCTCGGGTCCCATCAGGCCGGATCCTTCGCCTACCTGCACCTCGGTACGGGGCTGGGGGCCGGTCTGGTGATCGCCGGGAGTGTGCACCGGGGCACGCGGACCGGGGCCGGCGAGTTCGGGCACCAGGTCATCCAGCTGGACGGGCCGGTGTGCACCTGCGGCGCCCGGGGCTGTGTCGAGGTGCTGTGCCTGGCCGCCGTGGCCCGCGGTGACCTCGACGAGGCGGCCCGGGTGCTGGGCGCGGGCGCCGCCAACCTCGCCGGGCTGCTCGACATCGACCTGGTGCTGCTCGGCGGCCGTACCGTCGCCGCCGCGCCGGAGGTGTTCGTCCGTGGCGTGGGCGCCGTCCTGGACGCCCGCGCCCGGCGTGAGGGCGGGCGCGCAGGGGCCGTACCGGTGCACCTGGCGCCCGGAGGAGCGCGCGGGGTCGCCGAGGGCGCGGCGCAGTTGCTGCTCGCGCCGCTGTTCGGGCGGGGTGATTCCTGAGGGACCGGCCCGCCACCGGGCATCACGGGTCGGGTCCGCCGATCGGGCGGGTTGACGTCCGGGGTCCGGCCGACCTGCACACGGCACGGTTCGGGTACGCCGAACGCGTCGTTCCGTACCGCCGTCCGGAGCGCGCACACGGCATGGCGGTGCCCGGCGTCCCGGCGGACCGGCATGCTCATGTGTTCATGCGACTGTGTACGCCCATGTCCTCCTGCCTGGCGGCGGCAGCCGTCCTGCTCGGCGCGTCCGGGGCCACCGCCGCGCCCCCGCCCGCCGCGCCTCCTCGCCCCGGAGCCCCGGCCTCCGTCCCCGCACCGACCCTCCCTGTGCCCGCAGGCGACCCCGCAGGCGTCCCCGCACCCGCTCCCGTCCTGGCCCCGGCCCCCGCCCCCGCGGCGGCCCCCGCCCCCACCAAGCCCAGCCCCCGCCGGCTCCCCGCCTGCACCGCCTCCGACGATCACACCTTCCCCCTCGCCACCCGTATCCACGGCGGCCCGTCCGGCTACCGGCCCGGCGGCGGCCCCGGCACCTGGTACCTGGACCTGCGCAACACCACCGACCGCAGCTGCGCCGGCATCCACCCCGTCGTCGTCCTCGTCGACGAGGCACGCGCCCTGAAGCCCTCGCAGCCCCGCATGGAGTTCCAGGACGGCGACCGGTCGCACCCCGTGCGCTTCGAGGCGACCGACGCGGACGAGCTGATCGGCGCCTTCACCGGCGAGGACGACGACTTCCCCGGTTTCACCGTCGGCCCCGGCCGGACCGTCACCGTGAAGGTACGGCTCGCCGTGGCCGCGGGCGCCGAGCCGAACGAGGTCACCGCCAAGGCCGCCGTGGTCCAGCGCCGCGCCGACGACGGCGACTGGGTCGGCCAGTCCAACGACTACCGCTTCCGGATCGCCCCCGACGCCCCGGACCCGGCCGCGAGCACCACCGCGTCCCCCGCCCCGGCCACCGCCAGCGACGCCCTCGCCGGCACCGGAGTCCGCCGCACCTACTTCGCCCTCGCGTCCACCGCGCTGCTGATCGCCGCCGGGGCCGGCGTCGTACTGCTGGCCCGCCGGCGCCGCTGACCGCACGTTGCCCGCGCGCTGAGGACGAGGCCGAGGGCGAGGCCGAGGGCGAGCGCGAGGACAAGAACGGGGCCCACGCCTTCACCCCCGTCTGCGACGATCCCCGGGTGGACCACCCGAACGACCAGGCCCCCGGCGCCCCCGTCCGCTCCGGCATCCCGGAGCACGGCCGCGTGCCGAAGTACTACGCCGTGAAGGCGCAGATCGGCCGTCTCGTCGACGAGTCGGGGGAGGCCTCAGGGGAGTCCTCCCGGTCGGGCGGTCGTCGGTGAACCAAGGAATCCGGCGGGCGACCGCTGGAATCCCCTGGAACCCCCTGGAACCCCCGCCGTTGGGCGAGGGATGAAGTCGACGGGTCCCTGCACGACTTCGGCGGACGGCAGCCGGCCATGGAGTACTCCGGCGGGCTGCAGGCCAACAACGTCGGCCCGTCCGCCTCCACCGGAGAGCTCGCGCCCGAGGTCGCCATCTCCCGCACCGTGACGACGACGGTTCTCCCGTCATCGACGGGGTCCGGTCGAGCCGTCCCCTGATTAGGCTGGGGGCGTCGGTACGCCGTGGTTCCGGCGCCCCGCCCCTCCCGTACGACGCCAGGAGTTCGCACACATGGCAGACCGCAAGCCCATCGAGTCATGGCTCACCGACATGGACGGCGTCCTCATCCACGAGGGTGTCCCGATCCCCGGCGCCGACGCCTTCCTCAAGAAGCTCCGTGAGTCCGGCAAGCCCTTCCTGGTCCTCACCAACAATTCCATCTACACCCCGCGCGATCTGCACGCCCGGCTGCACCGCATGGGCCTGGAGGTGCCGATCGAGTCCATCTGGACCTCGGCGCTGGCGACCGCCCAGTTCCTGGACGACCAGCGGCCCGGCGGGTCGGCGTACGTCATCGGCGAGGCCGGTCTGACCACGGCACTGCACGACATCGGATACGTCCTGACCGACCACGACCCCGACTACGTGGTTCTCGGAGAGACGCGCACCTACTCCTTCGAGGCCATGACCAAGGCGGTGCGGCTGATCAACGGCGGGGCCCGCTTCATCTGCACCAACCCCGACGAGACCGGCCCCTCCACCGAGGGCCCGCTCCCTGCGACCGGCGCCGTCGCCGCCCTGATCACCAAGGCCACCGGCAAGCAGCCGTACTTCGCCGGAAAGCCCAACCCGCTGATGATGCGCACCGGCCTCAACGCCATCGGCGCCCACTCCGAGACCAGCGCCATGATCGGCGACCGCATGGACACCGACGTCCTGGCCGGCATGGAGGCGGGTATGCAGACCTTCCTGGTGCTCACCGGCCTGACCCGGCCCGAACAGGTCGAGTCCTTCCCCTACCGCCCGTCCCAGGTCGTGGACTCCATCGCGGACCTCGTCGACCGGGTCTGAGCCCGCCGTCCCGGTCCCGAGCCCCGTCCCGGCCCCGGTCCCGTCTCCCGGGGCCGGGGTCCGGCATGGTGAAATGCCTTACCACGCAAGAGAATCAGCCACCTCGGGGGACAGCGACGCATGACGGACACCAGCATGTACATCGGGCCCGACTCCGCCCCGGACCGGTACCGGCTGCTGCGCTCCATCGGGCGGGGCGGCGAAGCGGTGCTGTACCTGGCCGAGATCGAGCTGGGCGGGGCGAGCGAACCGGTCGTCATCAAGGTGTTCGACGCTGAGGCCACCCTGGCCCCGGCCGAGCTGACCAAGGTCAGCGCCCGGTGGAGCGAGCAGGCCGAACTCCTGCGGTTCGTGCACCGGCTCGGCGTCGTCGGTGTCCGCGAACACTTCGAGGGCATGCCCGCACACCGCAAGGGAGCGACCCCACCGGGCAGGTCCCTGTGCCTGGTCATGAACTACGTCGAAGGCGTCGACCTGCGCGACTGGCGGGCGGAGCACCCGCTGGACACGCCCTCCCAGCGGCGGGAGGCGGTGCGCTTCCTGGAGCAGCTGGCCGAGGTCCTGGACTGGCTGCACGCGGGCAAGGGCACCCCCTCCGGCCGGGTCGTGGTGCACGGCGACCTGTCCCCCGGCAACGTCATGGTCGACGCCAACGGACAGGCCACCCTCGTCGACTTCGGGCTCAGCAAGCTCACCGCCGAGCACCGCACCGCCGAGGTGTGGTTCACCCCCGGGTTCGCCGCGCCGGAGGTCTTCGAGGGACTGCGCACCCCGGCGACCGACCGCTACGCCTTCGGGGCCATCGCCTACTTCCTGCTCAGCGGCCGGCCACCGGCCCACACCCCCGAACAACTGCGCCGGCAGTTCCTCGACCTGCCCGAACTGGCCGCGCTGAGCGACGAACGGCAGACGGAGGTGGCGGCGGTCTGCGCCACCGAGGCCGGGGAGCGCCCGGAGTCGCTGATGCGGTGGGTGGCCGGCCTGCGCACCGCCGTGATCTCCACGACGACGGCTCCCTCCCGGCGGGCCGCCGACGGCACCCCCTCACCGGTCCCGGTGGACGCGCCACCCGCTCCAGCGCTGCCGCCCGCCCAGCCCTCCGCCCCGCCGGCCGTGCCCACCCAGGCTCCCGCGGCGGCGCCATCAGGTGGGGACCACGCCCCCACCGTGCCGACGGACGGCCCCGTCCCGTCGGCACCCCCCCCCCCCCCCCCCCAGGGGGGGCCGGCGGGCCCCCCCCCCCCCCCCCCCCCCCCCCCCCCCC
>NZ_JBAGKH010000016.1:0-122007 GCF_036689765.1 Streptomyces poriticola | reverse complement strand
GCCTCCCGGACCGACTCCGCCTCCCGGACCGACTCCGCCCCCGCCGCCGAGCCCGCCCCCGGCACCCCTCCCGTCCCCACTGCCACCGCGAGACCTCCCGTCGCCGAGCCCCCCGTCCCGGAGGACAGCCACCTCATCCCCGCCTACCCCGCCGCCGAGCGCGCCGTGCGGGCCCTGTCCCAGGCGGTCGGCTACGCCCGGTGGCGCCGCGAGGCAGGCGACCCCGGCAAGGTGCCCGAGTACGAGGACATCGACGAGAAGGGTGCCGCCGAGCTGATCGGCGGGCTCCTCGCGCGGGGGCAGGGCCTCACTCTCGGCACCGAGGAGACCTGCACCCTGCTCGGCCGGTACGGCGTCCGGGTCCACCCCGCCCTGCCCGCCCCGAACTCCGACGCCGCCGCAGCCGCCGCCCGCGACGCCGGCTACCCGGTCGCCCTCAAGGCCACCGCCCCCCACCTGCGCCACCGCGCCGACCTGGGCGGCGTACGCCTGGACCTGGCGGACGAGGAGCAGCTGCGCCGGGCCTACGACGAGCTGACCGGGCTGTTCGGCTCGCCGGAGGAGCTGCGCCCGGTCGTGCAGGCCATGGCCCCGCGCGGAGTCGACACGGTGGTGCGGGCCGTCATCGACCCGGCGGCCGGAGCCGTCCTGTCCTTCGGGCTGGCCGGGGCCGCGACCCAGCTGCTCGGTGACGCGGCGCACCGTCTGATCCCGGTCACCGACCGCGAGGCGAGCTCGCTCCTCCGGTCGATCCGGACCGCCCCCCTCCTCTTCGGCTGGCGCGGCTCGGCACCGGTCGACACCCCTGCCCTGGAGGAGCTGCTGCTCCGGGTGTCCCGCCTCGTCGACGACCACCCCGAGGTCGTCGCGGTCACCCTCGAACCGGTCGTCGTCGCCCCGCAGGGCCTGAGCGTCCTCGGCGCGTCCGTCCGCCTCGCCCCGCCCCCGGCCCGCGACGACCTCGGCCCGCGCACCCTCCCGGCGTACTGACACCCACGCGCCCGGGCCCGCCGGCTCCGGCAGGCCATCCCGGAAGGGCGGGGCAGGGGAGCCGCCGGCAAGATCGATCCGGCGGCTCCGCCGGTCGAACGGCCCGGGTCCGCTCGACCGGCCCAGGCCGCCTCCACCCGGGGATTAGGATGGAGCGCATGGCCAAGACCAGTACGACGACCCAGGGGCTGCGTGCGGCGATCGAGCGCAGCGGCTACTACCCGGCCCTCGTGGCCGAGGCGGTGGAGGCCGCCGTGGGCGGCGAGCCCATCCGGTCGTACCTGGTCCACCAGGAGACCACGTTCGACCAGAACGAGGTGCGGCGGCACGTGACCGTGCTGGTCCTCACCCACAACCGCTTCATCGTCAGCCACACCGACGAGCAGGCCGCCGACGACACCTCCCCGACGCCGTACGCGACGACGTCCACGGAGTCCGTCAAGCTCGGCCGGATCTCCTCGATCGTCGTCAGCCGCGTGGTGGCCAACCCGGAGCAGTACGTGCCCGGCTCCCTGCCCCGGGAGATCATGCTGACCATCGGATGGGGCGCCGTCTCCCGCATCGACCTCGAGCCCGCCGCCTGCGGCGACCCCAACTGCGAGGCCGACCACGGCTACTCGGGCAGCTCGACGGCCGACGACCTCAGCCTGCGCGTCAGCGAGGCCGGGGACGGCCCGGAGACCGTGCGCCAGGCGCTCGCCTTCGCCCAGGCTCTCTCCGAGGCGACCGCGGACACCGGCCGCTGATGGCACAGCCCACCGCCTGGGACACTCACCCCGAGCCGCTGCCCGTCGGCTCCGCGCCGGTCCCCGAGTACGGCAGCGGCTCGCTCGCCGACCTGCTGCCCACCCTGGCCGCGGGCATGGGCGTGCCCGCCATGACCGCCACCGTGCCCGAGCTGAGCCCCGCCGACCGCGCCTGCGTCTTCCTCATCGACGGGCTCGGCTGGGAGCAGCTGCGGGCGCACCCGGCGGACGCCCCCTTCCTGACCTCGCTGCTCGGCAGCTCGCGCGGCGGCACGGGCCGCCCGCTCACCGCGGGCTACCCGGCGACCACCGCGACCTCGCTGGCCTCCGTCGGCACCGGCCTGCCGCCGGGCGCGCACGGACTGCCCGGCTATACCGTGCGCAATCCGGAGACCGGCGAGCTGATGAACCAGCTGCGCTGGCAGCCCTGGACCGAGCCGCACGCCTGGCAGCCCCGCCCCACGGTCTTCCGGCTGGCTCACGAGGCCGGGGTGCACGCGGTGCAGGTCTCCTCCCCGCACTTCCAGAACACGCCCCTGACCAAGGTCGCGCTCAGCGGCGGCACCTTCCTGGGCCGGCTCTCCGGCGAGGAGCGCATGGACCTCGCCGCCGAGCAACTGGCAGCCGCCGACCGCAGCCTGGTCTACACGTACTACGCCGAGCTCGACGGCGCCGGTCATCGCTTCGGCGTCGACTCCGACACCTGGCGCGGCCAGCTCGGCCACGTCGACCGGCTGGTCCAGCGCCTCGCCGAGCAGCTGCCCCCGCGCAGCGCGCTCTACGTCACCGCCGACCACGGCATGGTCGACGTCCCCTTCGACGAGCAGCACCGCATCGACTTCGACGAGGACTGGGAGCTGCGTGCCGGTGTGTCCCTGCTCGGCGGCGAGGGCCGCGCCCGGCACGTCTACGCCCTCCCGGGTGCCGCGGACGACGTGCTGACCTGCTGGCGCGAGGTCCTCGGCGAGCAGTTCTGGGTGGCTTCCCGGGACGAGGCGATCGCGGCCGGCTGGTTCGGCCCGGACGTGGAGGCCAGGGTCCGCGACCGCATCGGCGACGTGGTCGCCGCCGCCCGCGACGACGTCCTGCTCATCGCCTCCGAGCGGGAGCCGAAGGAATCGGCGATGGCCGGCAACCACGGCTCGATGACCCCTGCGGAGCAACTGGTCCCGCTGCTCGAAGTACGCTCCTGACGCCCACGCCCACGCCCACGCCCACGCCCACGCCCATCCCGTCCGCCCGTTGCTCCGCGCTGTGGCCCCGCCCCGTCGTAACCCACCGAAAGGTGCTCATCTCCCCATGTCCGAGCTGGTGTTCTTCTCCGGAACGATGGACTGCGGGAAGTCGACTCTGGCGCTGCAGATCGAGCACAACCGGGCGGCGCGGGGCCTGCAGGGGCTGATCTTCACCCGGGACGACCGCGCAGGGGAGGGCAAACTCTCCTCCCGGCTCGGTCTGGTGACCGAGGCGGTCGAGGCGGCCCCGGGGGTGGACCTGTTCGGCTACGTCGTGGACCGGCTGTCCCGCGGCGGCAAGGTCGACCATGTCATCGTCGACGAGGCCCAGTTCCTCGCGCCGGAGCAGATCGACCAGCTGGCGCGGATGGTGGACGACCTCGACCTCGACGTCTTCGCGTTCGGCATCACCACCGACTTCCGCACCAAGCTGTTCCCGGGCTCGCAGCGGCTGATCGAGCTGGCCGACCGCATCGAGACCCTCCAGGTCGAGGCGATGTGCTGGTGCGGCGCCCGGGCCACGCACAACGCCCGGACCGTGGGCGGCGAGATGGTGGTGGAGGGCGAGCAGGTCGTGGTCGGCGACGTGAACCGCCCCGCCGCCGAGATCGGCTACGAGGTGCTGTGCCGCCGCCACCACCGCCGCCGGATGACCAGCGCCGCGGCCCGCGTCGGCGTCCTCTCCCCGGACGTCCTCCCGATAGCCCCCGCCTGAGCGGCGGGGCGGCACCTCGGTTCCGGGCCTCTCAACTCCTGCTCTGCAGCAGTGCGAAGCGTGCGCCCTCCGGATCCGCCACCATCGCCACCCGGCCGTGCGCGGTCTCCCGGGCGGGGGTGAGGACATGGCCGCCGAGGTCCGTGAGCCGGTGCACCGCCTCGTCGGTGTCGGCCGTCTCGAAGTACGTCAGCCAGTGCGGCCCCCGGTCACGGGCCAGGGTGTTGCCGCTGCCGTGGATGCCGGCGACGGGCCGGCCGCCGACGTTCAGGGTCACGTAGTCCGAGCCGGCGGGCACCACGGGCTCCTGGGCATGGCCGAAGACCGTCTCGTAGAACTTGGTCACGCTCGCCGACTCGTAGGTCAGCAGCTCGTTCCAGGCGGGGGTGCCGGGCACGCCCGTGATGGCGGTGCCCAGGTGGGCCGCCGCCTGCCAGATGCCGAACACGGCGCCGGAGGGGTCGGAGCCGATCGCCATACGGCCGGCCTCGGCCGCGTCCAGCGGACCCACCCCGATGGTCCCGCCGCACAGCCGCACGGTGTCCGCGGTCCGGTCCACGTCGTCCGAGGCGAAGTACGGCGTCCAGGCGACGGGCAGCTGGCGGTCCGCGGGCAGCCTGCCGACGCCCGCCACCTCGCGCCCGTCCAGCACGGCTCGCACATAGGGCCCGAGCGGTTGCGGGCCGGGCCGGAACTCCCAGCCGAACAGCGCCCCGTAGAAGTCCTGGGTCGCGGCCGGCCCGTGCACCATCAGACTCACCCAGCAGGGTGTGCCGGGCTTGTGCCGCGGGATCTCCTCGCCGGTCGGGCCGGCCGGACCCGGTGCGTCGGTCATCGTCACTCTCTTCTCGGCCCTTCGTGGCGCCGTGTCGCTTCCGCTCTGACGGACCCCCGTGCCGGAGCGTCACCCGTTCCCGGTGCCGTGGACTCCGTGCGCGCCCCGCGTGCCGGGCCGGCTGTCCCGAGAATGCCTGCTATACGGCCCGATGTTCGCTTCTGTGCGAAGGCTGACGGGTGTCGATCGGCTGTACAGCATGTGCCCGATCCTGTACGCCCCGTGATCGGGACTGCCCGGCGGGCAGACTAGCCCGACATCGACGCGGCGGCCACCCGGTACGTCAGGATGGTGGCCATGAACGCCATCATCTCCGCTTCCGATCTCGCCGGTGAGCCGGCGGGCGCCGGCCGGCCGGTGCTCCTCGACGTCCGCTGGCAGCTCAGTACGGCCGCGGCCGGCGGCGCGCCGCCGTTCGACGGCCGGGCCGAGTATGCGGCCGGGCATCTGCCCGGCGCCGTCTTCGTCGACCTGGACACCGAACTCGCCTCGGCCCCCGGGGCCGGGGGCCGGCATCCGCTGCCCGACCTCGCGGTGTTCGGCGCCGCGATGCGCCGGGCCGGGGTGTCGGCCGACCATCCGGTCGTGGTCTACGACGGTGGTCAGGGCTGGGCGGCGGCCCGCGCCTGGTGGCTGCTGCACTGGACCGGCCATCCGGACGTCCGGGTGCTCGACGGCGGCCTGGCGGCCTGGCCGGGCCCGCTCTCCACGGAGCTTCCCGCCCCCGCACCGGGCGACTTCGTGCCGTCGCCGGGAGCGTCGGGGCTGCTGGACGCGGACGGGGCCGCCGCCCTGGCCCGGTCGGGACTGCTGCTGGATGCGCGCGCGGGGGAGCGGTACCGGGGCGAGGTCGAGCCGATCGACCCGGTCGGCGGGCACATCCCGGGCGCCGTGTCGGCGCCGACGACGCAGAACGTGGGACCGGACGGGAGGTTCCTTCCGGCCGAGGAACTCCGCGCCCGCTTCAAGGAACTGGGTGCTTCCGAGGATCTCGAGGTCGGGGTGTACTGCGGCTCGGGGGTGTCCGGCGCCCACGAGGTACTGGCCCTGGCGGTGGCGGGCATTCCGGCCGCACTGTACGCGGGCTCGTGGTCGGAGTGGTCGTCGGACCCGGGGCGGCCGGTCGCCGTGGGCCCGGATCCACAGTAGGGCGGCGCGGTCCCGGGCCACCGACGACGGACGGGCCGCGCCCGATGAGGCGCGGCCCGTCCGCCGTCGGTGGGAAGCCGTACGGTTCGCCGCTGTCGCGTCGGCCCGGGCCGAGCGGTCTGACGGTCCGTCTCCTCCTGCTTCCTCCGCCTACTCCTGCTTCTTCCGCCGGGTCCCGAACACGATCTCGTCCCAGCTCGGCACCGCCGCGCGTCGGCCCGGGCGGACGCCGTCCGCCTCGGCCTGCCGGTCGGTGGCGCCGACGAGCCGGTCACGGTGGCTGGCCACGGAACGGGGCATCAGCACATCGGCGTACGCGGAGCCGGCCCCGGCCGATGCCGCGGGCGCCGGAGGCTCCTCCGCCGCCGGTTCCTCGTCGGGCTCCTCGTCCGGTTCCGAGGACGCCGAGGCGCGCTCGGGGACCACCAGGTCGCCCCGGAAGCTCGGCACCGCCTCCAGCAGACTGGTCAGCGAGTCGCGCTCGCCGGCGACCGTGCTCTCCTCGGCGGATTCCGAGGCCTGCGCGGGCAGGCTCGGACGGTCCCGGTCGGCGGGCCGGTCCAGCGGCCGGTCGCGCGGCAGCCGGGCGATGCGCGGGACGAACGGGAAGCTGGGTTCGGGCGCCGCGAGGTCGTCGGTCTCCCCGATCAGCGCGCGCGCCTCGTCGTCGACGGCCTGCACCAGCCGCCGGGGCGGGTCGTAGGTCCAGCTCGCCGAGTGCGGTTCGCCCGCGACGACGTAGACCAGCAGCACCTCCCAGGTGCCGTCGTCGCGCCGCCAGGAGTCCCACTGGACGGTGTCCTTCTCCGCACCGCGCAGCAGCAGCCGCTCCCGGACCGCCTCGCCGAGGGGCGGCCCGGAGTTCTCACCGGGGCGGCGGACCGGGGTCTTGCGGGCCCGCTCGGCCATGAAGGCCCGCTCGGCCAGCACCGGGCCCTCGAAGCGGCGTACCCGGTCGACGGGGATTCCGGCCAGTTGTGCGACCTCTTCCGCGGTCGCTCCCGCGCGTATACGCGCCTGGATGTCGCGGGGGCGGAGATGGCTCTCCACCTCGATCTCGATCTGGCCGAGGCGGGGGCGGTCGCCGCGCACGGCGGCGCGCAGCCGTTCGTCAATAGGAAGCGTGTACTCCGTCGAGTCCGCAGCCTTCAGCACCAGCCGTGTGCCGTCATTCGAGACGGCCACGACACGCAGTTCGGGCATGGGGACCTCCCGGGTGGTGCCTGCCGACGTCACGTGCGTCGCTGCTTCCGCTCTGTCGAGTGTGGCCTGCCCGGGTGCAGCCTGCCACAACCTTGCCGAGTTGCCCGGCGTGTCGGGCGCGGGCCCTGGGTCGCCGTTATGGCACGGTAACCTATTCGCAACGCTAAGTGACCAACTCCGTCACCCTGTGCAACTAGCCCCCTCCTGGCGGACCTTGAAGGATCCGTACCCCCTGGCGGGAGACCGGACCCAGGGCTCGCAACAGTACTCCATTCGGGCCACGTGCGTGGGTTGGCACGCCGTCCGACTTCAGGCAAGAGGGGCAACTTGGCCGCCCGTGGCCGGATCCATGTGATCTTGAACGTGGCGTAGTTCACGCAACCACCAGAAACGGAACTATTGGTTTCGTCCGTACGTCCCTTTCTCATGCAGTTGATCGTTCGCGTACGGGAAAGACAGGCAAGATCCGGTGATGCGTGAAAGGCCCGAAGTCGGCGGTGACGGCGGTGATTCGGACATCAGGGAGGAGGGGGAGGGCAGGACGAGACGGATCGACCTGAGCGTGCCCCAGGTGGCGGGCGGCGCGCTCGCCGCGGTGATCGCCGCCAAGCTCGCCTCCTCCTTCGGTGTCTACGGCACGATTCTCGGAGCCGGCCTGATCAGTGTCGTCGCCACCTGCGGCGGCACCGTCTTCCAGCACCTCTTCCAGCGCACCGGGGAACAGTTCCGGGGCAGGCGCGCGCCGGACCCGGGCGGTGCGGTGGCGGCGACGCCGGTGGTGGCCGGCCCTGCCGGGCAGTCCCGCGGTCAAGCGCCCCCGCAGTCCGGGGAGTTCACCGAGGGCACGGTCTACCGGGCCAGGGCCAGAGGCTGGAAGCGGCCCCTCGTCGCGGCGGCCCTGGTCTTCGGGGTCACGATGACCGGCGTCACGGCGTACGAACTCGCCTCCGGCGAGAGCCTGAGCGGTGGCGGCAGCGCCACCACCGTGGGGGCGGCGCTGACCGGCCGCACCGACCCGGCTCCGGACTCCGGGAGCTCCCAGGACCTGGACGGTTCGGACGGTTCGGACGACTCGGGCGGCCAGGGGGACCCGGGTGGTTCCGCCGACTCCGCCGACTCGGACCGGCCGGCCGACTCCGATGGATCCGGGTCCGGTTCCGGCCGCGACACCCCGTCGGACGGGGACCTGCCCTCCGGGACGCCGAGCGGCTCCGGCGGGGATGCGGAGTCCGGCTCGGAGACCGCCCCGGGCGCCGGCGGTGACCAGAGCTCCGGCGGGTCCACCGCCCCGGACCCCGATCCGGCCGCTACGCCCCCAGCACCCTCCGCAGATAGTCGTTCCGGAACCGGCGCTCCGGGTCGAGACGGTCCCGCAACGCCGTGAACTCGCCGAAGCGGGGGTACACCCGGGAGAAGTACCCGGCGTCCCGGGTGTGCACCTTCCCCCAGTGCGGGCGCCCCTCGTGCGCGGTGAGGATCCGCTCGGCTGCGGTGAAGTACGCCTGATAGGGCGTTCCGCGGAACATGTGTACGGCGATGTACGCGGTGTCGCGCCCCGATGCGGTGGAGAGCGTGATGTCGTCCGCCGGGGCGGTGCGCACCTCGACCGGGAAACTGACCCGCAGCCGGGAGCGCTCCACCATCGTCCGCAGCTCGCGCAGCGTCTCCACGGCCGCCTCGCGCGGGACGGCGTACTCCATCTCCACGAAGCGCACACGGCGCGGCGAGGTGAAGACCTTGTACGGGATGTCGGTGTAGCTGCGCGGGGACAGCGCCCTGCTGGAGAGCTGGGCGATCGCCGGAATCGTCGCGGGCACCGCCCGGCCGACCCAGTTGGCCGCCTGGAAGACGCCGTTGGAGAGGAACTCGTCCTCGAACCAGCTCTGGAGCCGGCCCACCGGCCGCTGCGGACCCGCGCTGCGGTTGTTGCGCTTGGTGTTCGTGCTGCCGGTGTGCGGGAACCAGTAGAACTCGAAGTGCTCGTTCTCGGCGCACAGTTCGTCGAAATCCGCCAGGACACGGTCGAGCGGCATCGGTTCCTCGCGTGCCGTGAGCAGGAACAGGGGCTCCACGGCGAAGGTGATGGCGGTCACGACGCCCAGGGCGCCCAGCCCGACGCGGGCGGCGGCGAAGACGTCGGGGTTCTCCTTCTCGGAGCAGGTCAGCACCGAGCCGTCCGCCGTGACCAGCTCCAGTCCCCGGATCTGGGCGGCGATCGAGGCCGAGTCGCGGCCTGTGCCGTGCGTGCCGGTGCTGGTCGCGCCGGAGACCGTCTGCTCCATGATGTCGCCCATGTTGGTGAGCGACAGGCCCTCGCGTGCGAGCGCCAGGTTGAGCCTCTTGAGCGGAGTGCCGGCCTCGACCGTGACCGTCATGGCCGTACGGTCGATGTCACGTATGCCCGTCAACAGTTGAGGTCGGATCAGTACACCGTCGGTCGCCGCTATGGACGTGAAGGAGTGCCCGGACCCCACCGCCTTCACCGGCAGGCTGTCCTCCGCCGCCCGGCGCACCGCGTCGGCCAGTTCGTCGACCGAGGCGGGAGCGACCTCCCGCGCGGGGCGGGCGGTGACGGTACCGCCCCAGTTACGCCATGTGCCGTTCCTGCCGCTCGCCGTGCGTGTGCTGCTCAACGGACCCTCCCCGACGCGGAGCCGGCCGCTTGAGCCGGCGGTACCCGAGGAAACCGACCGCCGCCGCGACGGCCCCGGCCGCCGCCGGAACCCCGTACCCGGCACGCGCCCCGGCCGCGTCGATCACCCAGCCGCCCGTGGCGGAGCCGAGCGCGACCCCGACCGCGAGCCCGGTGCTCACCCAGGTCATGCCCTCGGTCAGCTGCGCGCGTGGTACGTGCTCTTCGATGAGGGACATCGTCGTGATCATCGTGGGAGCGATGGACAGGCCCGCGACGAAGAGCGCCACGGCCAGAAACGGCAGGTTTCCGACCAGTAGGAGGGGGATCATACTCACGGCCATCGCGCACAGGCCCAGCAGCCAACGGCGTTCGGGCGCTCCCGAGAAGCGCAGCAGGCCGAAGCACATGCCCGCCACACACGAACCCGTCGCGTACACGGCGAGCACCAGGCTCGCGGCGGCCTTGTGCCCCTCCTCCTCCGCGAAGGCCACGGTGACCACGTCGACGGCCCCGAAGATCGCCCCGGTCGCCACGAAGGTCGCCACCAGCACCTGCAGCCCCCGCGAGCGCAGTGCGCTGCCCCCGCCGTGCGGCTCGCGCGGGTGCGGCTCCGGCTCGGTGTCCCGCTGCGCGGTCAGCCAGAAGACACCGACCGCGAGGAAGCAGCCGGCCAGCAGCGGCCCGGCCTCCGGGAACCAGGCCGTGGACAGCCCGATGGAGACGATCGGCCCGAAGATGAAGCAGACCTCGTCCACCACGGACTCGAAGGAGTACGCGGTGTGCAGCTGCGGGGTGCCCCGGTACAGGGCCGCCCAGCGGGCACGGACCATCGCGCCGACGCTCGGCACACAGCCGATGCCGGCGCAGCACACGAACAGCACCCAGTCCGGCCAGCCGTAGTGGGCAGCGAACAGCAGCCCGGCCCCGGCTGCGAGCGAGATCAGGGTGGCCGGGCGCAGCACCCGCCGCTGCCCGTACTGGTCCACCAGACGCGAGACCTGGGGTCCGGCCAGCGCCGCGGCGAGCGCGATGGTGGCCGACAGCGCACCGGCCAGCCCGTACCGCCCGGTGAGCTGCGAGATCATGGTCACCACGCCGATGCCCATCATCGACAGCGGCATCCGGCCTAGGAAGCCCGCGGCGGAGAAGCCCTTGGAGCCGGGGGCGGCGAACAGGGCGCGGTAGGCACTGGGCAACGGGGTCTCCGGAAAGCGGCTCAACGAGGCACGGAACGACGGCGACCACGGCTCGGCACCGTCTCGTAAGGCGCGAACGCAGCCGATACAGCTTACGGCGGCGGGCGAACCCCGCGCACCACGATTTCCCGCCCGCCCGTACCGTCCCTTCTGTCCCTCCTGTCCCTCCTGTCCCTCCTGTCCCTCCTGTCCCTCCTGTCCCTCCTATTCCTCCTCTCCCTCCTATTCCTCCTCTCCCTCCTGTCCGTCCCGTCCGTCCCGCCTCTTCTGTCTGTTCTGTCTGTCCTGTCCGTGCCGTCCAGACTTCCGGGTCGACGCACCCGTCGGAACCCCCACCGTTGTCCGGGTGTCAGTGCCGGGTGGCAGGATCGAGTCATGCCAGACGTGCTCGACGCCAGCCCCTACGACGCCCTGCTGCTCCTCTCGTTCGGCGGCCCGGAGGGCCCGGACGACGTGGTCCCCTTCCTGGAGAACGTGACGCGGGGGCGCGGCATCCCCACCGAGCGCCTCAAGGAAGTGGGGCAGCACTACTTCCTCTTCGGCGGGGTCAGCCCGATCAACGACCAGAACCGGGCCCTGCTGGACGCCCTCCGCAAGGACTTCGCCGAGCACGGCCTGGTCCTGCCGGTCTACTGGGGCAACCGCAACTGGGCGCCGTACCTGACCGACACCCTGCGCGACATGGTGCGCGACGGCCGTCGCCGTATCCTCGTGCTCGCCACCAGCGCCTACGCCTCCTACTCGGGCTGCCGTCAGTACCGGGAGAACCTCGCGGACGCGCTGGCCGCCCTCCGGGCCGAGGGCCTGGAGCTGCCGCAGATCGACAAGCTGCGGCACTACTTCAACCACCCCGGCTTCCTCGAGCCCATGATCGACGGTGTGATCGAGTCGCTCGCCGACCTCCCCGAGGAGGCCAGAGCCGGCGCCCACATCGCCTTCACCACCCACTCCATCCCCACCGCCGCGGCCGACACCTCGGGCCCGGTCGAGGAGCACGGCGACGGCGGCGCCTATGTCAGACAGCACCTGGACGTGGCGCGGCTGATCGCGGACGCCGTCCGCGAGCGCACCGGCATCGAGCACCCCTGGCAGCTCGTCTACCAGTCCCGCTCCGGCGCCCCGCACGTTCCGTGGCTGGAGCCCGACATCTGCGACCACCTGGAGGAGCGGCACACCGCCGGGGTCCCGGCCGTCGTGATGGCCCCCATCGGCTTCGTCTCCGACCACATGGAGGTCCTGTACGACCTCGACACCGAGGCCAGGGCCAAGGCCGAGGAGCTGGGCCTGCCGGTGCGCCGCTCGGCCACCGTCGGCGCCGACCCCCGGTTCGCCGCCGCGGTCCGGGACCTGGTGCTGGAGCGCGCCGCCGACCAGCGCGGCCAGGAGGTCACCCCGTGCGCCCTGGGTGCACTCGGCGCCAGTCACCAGCTCTGCCCGGTGGGCTGCTGCCCGGCCCGTGCCCCCCGCCCCGCCGCCGCGGGCGCCGACAGTCCCTACGCGTGAGGAGCCCGATGACCCGCCTGACCGACCCCCTGCACGCGGAGCTGCTCGACGTCGCGCAGGAGGCCGCCCGCCGCGCGGGCGAGCTGCTGCGCGACGGCCGTCCGGCCGACCTGGCGGTCACCGCGACCAAATCCAGCCCGATCGACGTCGTCACCGAGATGGACATCGCGGCGGAGAAGCTGATCACCGGCCTGATCGCCGACCGCCGCCCGGACGACGGAATCCTCGGCGAGGAGGGCGCCGCCACCGACGGCACCAGCGGAGTCCGCTGGGTGATCGATCCCCTCGACGGCACGGTGAACTACCTGTACGGCCTGCCCACCTGGGCGGTCTCCGTGGCCGCCGAGCAGGACGGCGAAACGGTCGTCGGCGTGGTCGCCGCCCCGATGCGCGCAGAGACGTACCAGGCGGCCCTGGGCGCCGGTGCCTGGGCCACGGGCTCCTGGGAGGGCGAGCGCCGGCTCGTCTGCCGGCCCTCGCCGCCCCTGGACCAGGCCCTCGTCTCCACCGGATTCAACTACGTCGCCAAGGTCCGTGCCCACCAGGCCGAGGTCGCCGGGCAGCTGATCCCCCTGGTGCGTGACATCCGCCGGGGCGGCTCGGCAGCCATCGACCTGTGCGACCTGGCCGCGGGCCGGCTGGACGGCTACTACGAGCGCGGGCTGCACCCCTGGGACCTGGCCGCAGGCGACCTGATCGCCCGGGAGGCAGGCGCGCTCACCGGGGGGCGCCCGGGAGCACGGCCGTCGCGCGAGCTGGCGGTAGCGGCCACCCAGGGTCTCTTCGAGCCCCTCCAACGCCTGCTGGACCAGGCCGGTGCCTGGCACGACTGACCGGCCGGAGGGCCCGGCACAGCAAGAACCCCGGCGCTGGATCTCGCCGGGGTCCTTCCGTTCACGGGCTGGTCACGTACCGGACGCGCGTACCTCCACGCCGTGCTCGGCGGCGAGGCGGCGAAGATCGTCCAGTTCGCCGAGTTCCACCTCGACGAGGAAGTCGTCGCCCTCGTCACGGGCCCGCGACAGGTCGGACTCGGTCGCCTTTATGCGCTGCAGAAGTCCTGCGGTGAAAGCGTCCATGCTGCGCCCCCTCGTCCTGGGTCGTGGGTCGATGGCACGGGGGTGTGCCGTTCGGAAGGGACGATCACGTCTTCACAGGGTGCCCAGCGCCGCTCTGCTGGGCGGCGACGGTGCCGGACACCCCCGCCCGCCCTGCGGGAAGCGGACCGCTGTGCACCGCTGGTCGTGCGGTACGACAGAGCGTGATCGTGGGGTGTAAAGCCGTCCTCCCCCAGCTCCCTTCCGCGGAAACCTCGACCGCACGAGAAAATCCGGCATTCCCGGGGAGCCGCACCGGCATCTGATCGGTCCCGGCCCCCGCCCGCCACCTGTCTTACAGCCGACTTATGACCGAAAAGGGCAGGATGGAGGCAACACACCCACCCGACCCCCGCTCGCGCGTGCCCGAGAGCCGCCGCGCGGGCGGACACAGGAAGGACTAGCGACGTGCGCGTACTCGTCGTCGAGGACGAGCAGCTGCTCGCCGATGCGGTGGCCACCGGACTGCGCCGGGAGGCCATGGCCGTCGACGTCGTGTACGACGGTGCGGCTGCCCTGGAGCGCATCGGCGTCAACGACTACGACGTGGTCGTCCTCGACCGCGACCTCCCGCTGGTGCACGGCGACGACGTCTGCCGGAAGATCGTCGAGCTCGGTCTGCCCACGCGGGTGCTGATGCTGACGGCGTCCGGCGATGTCAGTGACCGGGTCGAGGGCCTGGAGATCGGCGCCGACGACTATCTGCCCAAGCCCTTCGCCTTCAGCGAGCTGATCGCCCGGGTGCGGGCGCTCGGCCGGCGGACCAGCGTGCCGCTGCCACCGGTCCTGGAGCGCGCCGGGATCAAGCTCGACCCCAACCGCCGCGAGGTGTTCCGCGACGGCAAGGAGGTGCAGCTGGCGCCGAAGGAGTTCGCGGTGCTGGAGGTGCTGATGCGCAGCGAGGGCGCCGTGGTCTCCGCCGAGCAGCTGCTGGAGAAGGCCTGGGACGAGAACACCGACCCGTTCACCAACGTCGTGCGGGTCACGGTCATGACCCTGCGCCGCAAGCTGGGCGAACCGCCGGTGATCGTCACCGTCCCCGGCTCCGGCTACCGGATCTGATCAACCGTGGCCGCGACCCCCACACCCCCGCAGGCGCCCCCCAAGCCCACCTGGGACCCGCGCCAGCCCGCGCCGTTCCCCTGGCTGCGGCCGACCATCCGGATACGGCTCACGCTGCTGTACGGCGGCATGTTCCTGATCGCCGGCATCCTGCTGCTGTCGATCATCTACCTGCTGGCGGCCCAGGCGATGAACGTGGGCGGCGACCTGCCGTTCAAGATCACATCGGGTGAGGTCGCCAGCTCCGTGTGCAACCTGCCCGAGCGGGCCTCGCCCAACGAGTTCAACGAGGCCATCAACGAGTGCGTCAACGAGCAGCGCCAGCACGCCCTGGACAGCCTGCTCAGCCGCTCGCTGCTGGCGCTTCTCGGTCTCGCGGTGATCGCCTTCGCGTTCGGCTACGCGATGGCGGGCCGGGTGCTGTCGCCGCTGGGCCGGATCACCCGTACCGCCCGTGCCGTGGCAGGCTCCGACCTGTCCCGCCGGATCGAGCTGGACGGCCCGGACGACGAGCTGAAGGAGCTCGCGGACACCTTCGACGACATGCTCGAGCGGCTGGAGCGGGCCTTCACCGCCCAGCAGCGCTTCGTCGGCAACGCCTCGCACGAGCTGCGCACCCCGCTGGCGATCAACCGCACGCTGCTCGAGGTGCACCTGTCGGACCCGAACGCGCCGGTGGAGCTCCAGCAGCTCGGCAAGACGCTGCTGGCCACCAACGAGCGCAGTGAGCAGCTGGTCGAGGGCCTGCTGCTGCTGGCGCGCAGCGACAACCAGATCGTCGAGCGCAAGCCGGTGGATCTGGCCGAGGTGGCCACCCAGGCCGTCGACCAGGTGCATGCCGAGGCGGACGCGAAGGGCGTGCGGATCCATGGTGAGCGCAAGCCGGCCGTGGTCCAGGGCAACGGGGTGCTGCTGGAGCGCATCGCGCTGAACCTGCTGCAGAACGCCGTGCGGTACAACGTCGCGGAGGACGGCTGGGTGGAGGTCACCACCGACGTCCAGCACGGTCAGGCGGTCCTGGTCGTCACCAACACCGGGCCGGTGGTGCCGGCGTACGAGATCGACAATCTCTTCGAGCCGTTCCGCCGGCTCCGCACCGAGCGCACCGGCAGCGACAAGGGCGTCGGACTGGGGCTGTCCATCGCCCGGTCCGTGGCCCGGGCGCACGGCGGCCATATCTACGCCCAGCCGCGTGAGGGGGGTGGTCTCGTGATGCGAGTCACCCTGCCGATCTGAGATCATGTCCCCGATCACCTCGCCGACCCCCGGAGATGTTCGCTTTGCGCGTAATTTCCAGGCTGCCGGTCCGACTTTCTCATGTGTGATCGATCACAGCGGCCCTTTTCCGGCCATCTACTCTCCGTGATCATGCACCCTGGCGGATAGTCGGGAAAATCCTGGTTTTCGGGGGTCCTGATCACGGGAAGTACACGTGGAGACGCCTTTGAGGTGCGGTGATCCGAGCGTGTACGGTCCCGTTCGCCATCCAAGCCGATCACTCGTGAGGAGTCCGGTTGGGTGTCGATTGAGTAACAGACCTTGATGTGAGGCAAAATCTCCGCCTCGGGTCGGGCACAAGTCCGGCCTCTCACGCGTTACGTGCGCTGGAGACACCGCAGACACCCAGAGGGGGAGAGCGACATGGCAACCGATTACGACACTCCACGCAAGACCGATGACGACGTCGACTCGGACAGTCTCGAAGAGCTGAAGGCCAGGCGGAACGACAAGTCGGCCTCCGCTGTGGACGTCGACGAGTTCGAGGCCGCCGAGGGCCTCGAGCTTCCCGGCGCCGACCTCTCGAACGAGGAGCTGGCCGTCCGGGTGCTCCCGAAGCAGCAGGACGAGTTCACCTGCATGAGCTGCTTCCTGGTGCACCACCGCAGCCAGCTGGCCCGGGAGAAGAACGGCCAGCCGATCTGCCGCGACTGCGACTGAGGCGGGGTCGGCCGTGACTGGCTCGACCCCTCCCTGGAAGCGCCGCTTCCCCAGGCGGGGAGCGGACCAAAGGCCGCCCGACGGCCTGCAGCGCGCGCGTGACGACGAGCGAGGCCCGACCCATCCGGGAACGGCCTCGCTCGAACCGGCTGCCGATCCGAGTGACCGGACTGACCTCCCGGTCCCCGCGGCACCCCCTGCACCTGCTGCCCGACGCCGTGCGGCGGTGCTCCGGGAGAAGGCCGGCGACGGCATCCGCAAGGGCGGCGACCGGGCCAGGGCGGCCCTGGCGCACCTCGCCGACCGGATCATCGACATTGCCCCGCGAGTACCCGTACGCGACCTGGCGACGCTGCGCCGGCAGTTCCCGGACCTGGACCCCGAAGAGCTCGCGGACCGGCTCGTGGCGGGGGCCGCCAAGGGCACCGCGACGGTCGGAGCGGGGATCGGCGCGGCGGCGATGCTGCCCGTGCCACCCGCCATGCCCACCGAACTGGCCGCCGAGGTCACGGGCGTCGCCGCGATCGAGCTCAAGCTGATCGCCGAGCTCCACGAGGTGTACGGGCTGCGCCCGCCCGGCAACCTGGCGCAGCGCAGCACCGCGTATCTGAACTCCTGGTCCGAGGAGCGCGGGGTCGACGTGACCAAGCCGTCGACCTACAGCGCGGCGATGAACAGCCCCATGAAGCGCCAGCTGCGCCAGCAGATCATGAAGCGCATGGTGCGCAATCTGCCGAACCTGATGCCGTTCATGGTGGGCGCCGCCGTGGGCGCCGTGATGAACCGCCGCGACACCAGAAAGCTCGCCGGTCGCATCCGGGACGATCTGCGTAAGCGGCAGGTGCCCTGGGATGCCCTCACCGGCCTGCCGGCCCTGGAGACCCCGGCGGACGCGCTGGACATGAGCGGGGTCACCAGGCAGCTCGGCCGCCGTACGGGGCCCGACGAGGTCTGACGCGCGCCCGACCGGACGGCGCGGCGCGGCGCTCGCAGCAGGCTGCCCCACTGCTCCCGCCAGGCTGCTCCGGCCCGTCCGGGATGTGCACCGCTGCCCGCGGATCTGGACCGTGGTCGCCTGTACCTGCGGACCTGCGGACCTGCGGACCTGCAGTGCTGTCGCGCGGGCTGTATCGGTGTGTGCGTCGGTGTCTGGGCCGGCGTCTACCGGGAGCCGCTCCGGACCACCTGAAGGAGCCGCTCCTGCACCTGCCGGGAGCCACCCGAGGTCCCCGCCGGGAGTACCTGATGCCTCCGCCGGGAGCACCCGATGCCTCCGCCGGGAGCCACTCGCGGCTTGGCCAGAAGCCACGCTGGGCCTCCGCCGGGAACTGGACTGAGCTCCCGAGCCTCCGCCGAGGAACTCGACCGAGCCCCCGAGTCCCCGAGCCCCACAGCCCCCGAGTCCCGCCGGGAAACTCGACCCAGCCCGTTCGCCGCGCGCGGGGCCTCCGCCAGAGGCTAGACCGGGCCCTTCGCCGCGCGCAGGGCCTCGGCAAGACGCTCCGGGGCCCGTGTCGACAGATACAGGTACGGCGTCGGGTCCTCGGGGTCGGTGACCTCGATCCGCACCGCCGTCGGGATGTAGGCGCGCAGCAGCAGGAAGGCGCGGGCGTCGGCCCGGTGGGTGCGCCAGGCGCGCGCCTCCTCCGCGTCCAGCACCTCCGCCTCGCCCAGCGCCGCCACCGGGATCCGCGCCTCGCCCGCGATCAGTGCACCGCCCACGATCCGGATGCGGACCGCACCGTAGGAGCTTGCGACCACCGCCGCCACCGCCGTCCCGCCGGCCAGGCCCGCGAGCATCGGCAGGGTGCCCAGCGGCAGCAGCATGAGCGCGGCCGCGAGCCCCACCAGGAAGGAGACCAGCCACCAGGAACGGGGCGCGGTGAGGCGTTCTTCGTACGGGGAGCCGGAGAGCTGCATGGTGCCAAGCTTGGCACGGTGCCCGCCGGATGCCGACGCGCGGGTAAGGTCTGCGCCTGTGAGTGGTACTTCCGCAGCACTTCAGCCCCCAGCCGACGCCGTGAAACCCGTGCGGCACCCCGACGCCCCCGCCCCCGGCGAACTGCTCGGCGCGCACTACGGCCAGTGCTTCGGCTGCGGTGGCGACCAGCCCCATGGCCTGCACCTGGCGGCGCGGGCCGGCGAGGGGGTGTCGATCACCGCCGAGTTCACGGTGCAGCCCGCCCACCAGGGCGCCCCGGGCCTGGCGCACGGCGGCGTGCTGGCCACCGCCCTGGACGAGACGCTCGGCTCGCTGAACTGGCTGCTGCGCACCATCGCGGTCACCGGACGGCTGGAGACGGACTTCCGGCAGCCGGTGCCCGTCGGCACCACCCTGCATCTGGCGGCCGAGGTCACCGCGGTCGCCGGACGCAAGATCTTCTCCACGGCCACCGGCCGGATCGGTGGCCCGGACGGCCCCGTCGCCGTGCGAGCCGACGCCCTCTTCATCGAGGTCAAGGTCGAGCACTTCGTCCACCACGGCCGCGAGGAGGAGATCCGCGCGGCGATGGACGACCCCGACCAGATCCGCCGCGCCCGTGCCTTCGAGGTGAACCCGTGAGCCGTCCCGCCCTCGACGTCGAGCTCCGCCGCGTCGACCCCGACGTACCGCTTCCGACGTACGCGCACCCCGGCGACGCGGGCGCCGATCTGCGCACCACGGTCGTCGCCGAGATCGCTCCCGGCGAGCGGGCCGTCCTGCCCACGGGTGTGTCTGTGGCGCTGCCGGAGGGGTACGCGGCCTTTGTACACCCGAGGTCCGGGCTCGCCGCACGCTGCGGTGTCGCCCTGGTGAATGCCCCGGGGACGATTGATGCCGGGTACCGTGGGGAGATCAAGGTGATCGTGGCGAATCTCGACCCGCGCGAGACCGTGCGGTTCGAGCGCTTCGACCGGATTGCCCAACTGGTCGTCCAGCAGGTCGAGAGGGTCCGCTTCCGCGAGGTCGCGGAGCTTCCCGACTCGGCGCGGGCCGAAGGGGGCTTCGGGTCCACCGGTGGCCACGCCGGGACGGGCCCTGCAAGCGGCACAAGCGGTCAGGTCGCCGAGGGCGGCCCGACGGGTGGGAATCGATACGCTTCGGTCGTATCCGACCGGGAAGGACAGTGACGTGTTCGGACGTCGCAAGAAGAAGGGTGCCGCCGAGGACGCGGCCGGCGAGGCCGAGCAGGTCGTCGACAGCGTCGACACCGAGGCGGACGCAGAGTCCGAGCGGGTGCGGCTCGAGCCCGAACCGCGCCCCGACGGGCCATGGGACAGCACCGAGGTCCGGGACCCCGCCGAGGGCCGGGTGGACCTGGGCGGACTGTTCGTGCCGGGCGTCGACGGCATGGAACTGCGGGTCGAGGTGGCGGGCGACGCGATCGTCGCCGCGACCGTCGTCCTGCGCGACAGCGCCATCCAGCTCCAGGCCTTCGCCGCGCCCAAGCGCGAGGGCATCTGGTCCGAGGTGCGCGAGGAGATCGCGTCCGGCATCACCCAGCAGGGCGGCATCATCGACGAGGTCGAGGGCCCGCTGGGCTGGGAGCTGCGCGCCCAGGTGCCGGTGAAGCTGCCGGACGGCACGGGCGGCTTCCAGGTCGTGCGGTTCGTCGGGGTGGACGGCTCCCGCTGGTTCCTGCGCGGGGTCATCTCCGGCCAGGGCGCGGTGCAGCCGCAGGCGGCCGGACTGCTGGAGCAGATCTTCCGGGACACGGTCGTGGTCCGCGGCGACGGCCCGATGGCGCCCCGCGACCCGATCGTCCTGAAGCTGCCCAACGACGCGCAGATGGTCCCCGAGGGCGTGCAGCAGGAGGAGGGCTCCCGGTTCTCCGGCGGCATGGGCCAGCTCCAGCGCGGCCCTGAGATCACCGAGGTCCGGTAGCGGTCGTCCGGCCGGACGACCCGGAACGGAAAGGGCCGGGCCCCACTGCATGGGGCCACGGCCCTTTTGTCATGCGCGGAACCGTGCGGCGGCGCCGCACGGCCGGAACCCGCCTGCTGCGGCGCCGTTCCGCCGGAAATCCCGCCGGCCGTTGAGCGCCCGCCGTCCGCCGCCCGCCGTCCGCCGTCCGCCGGGGATACCGACGCCCGGTTCCGGCGGGGGAGGGCCCACGCGACAGGTGATCACCGAGACCATGCTGCGCGTCGAGGACGTGCGCAGGTCCTACGGTGACGTGCGCAGGTCCTACGGCCGTCGCGACGCTGTCGTCCACGCGCTGCGCGGTGTCTCCTTCGACGTACCGCGCGGCGAGTCCGTCGCCCTGAAAGGCCGCTCCGGCTCGGGCGAGACCCCCTGTCAACGTCGTCGGCGGCCTCGACACCGCGGACTCCGGGCGGGGCGGGATCGACGACCGTCGAACCGGCCGGGCCGGACGAGGACGGGCTGCTGGCGCTGTGCCGCGACCGGATCGGCCTCGCTTTCAGTCCCTTGAGCCCATCCCCATCCCCACCGCCGCGGAGAACGTCGGCGTACCGCTGCGGATGCCGCGGGCGGCGCCGCGCGAGCGCGAGGAACGCGTCGAAATACTGCTGCCCCTGGTCGGCCTCGCCGACGACGCCGCCCAGCGGCCCGGCGAGCTGCCCTGGGGGCAGCAGCAGCGGGTCGCCCTCGCCCGCGCCTCCGCCAACACCCCGCGCTGCTCATCGCCGACGAGCCGACCGGCCACCCGGACGCCGAGGCCGGGCCCTCGGTGATGGAACTGCTGCGGGCCGTCGTCCGCAGCGGGCAGGTCACCGCCCTGGTCGCCGCCCACGACGCCACCCTGCTCGACCTGGCCGACCGTGCCGGAACTGCGCTACGGGGAGATCGCCGCGGCGTGACCAGGCCCGACGGCGACCGATCGTGCCTGAAGGCTTTCCTCCCCCTCCGCACCCGTCAGTTGCCCGTCCACGCCTGGACGCCCCGGTCGCACGGACAGGGGCAGATCGTGCCTGACGGCCCCAGTCGCGCCTGACTGTGACCGATCGTCCCTGATGGCCCGGCCGTGCGGCTGATCGCGCCCGATCGTGCCTGGGCGCCGTGACCGTGCGGCTGGCCGCGTCCGATCGTCCCTGACGGCCCGGCCGTGAAGCTGGCCGCGTCCGATCGTCCCTGGACGCTGTGACCGTGCCGCTGACCGGGACCGACCGTGTCTGATCACGCCAGACCGGCGTCGGCCGCGCCCGGCCCTCGATGGTGCGCCGGAGGCGTTCCCGCACGCGCCGGACATGCACCGCCCGCGACAGCGACGCGTCCCGGGTGTGACGTCAGAGTTGCGTCAAAGACGGTGCCGGCCTGCGCACGGCCCCCATATGTCGGGATTGTTGGCCGTAAGGTCGACGCTGCGCAGTCAGCAGTGACCGGAAGACAGTGAACCGGAAGACAATAAGGCCATGGCACGCGGCAAACTTCGGATCTACCTCGGTGCGGCACCGGGCGTCGGCAAGACCTACGCCATGCTCTCCGAGGCACACCGCCGGGTGGAGCGGGGTACGGACTGCGTCGTCGCCTTCGTCGAGCACCACGCCCGGCCCCGCACGGAGGTCCTGCTGCACGGACTGGAGCAGGTGCCGCGCCGGCAGCTGGAGCACCGCGGCGCCGGCTTCACCGAGATGGACCTGGACGCGGTGCTGGCCCGCCGCCCGAAGGTCGCGCTGGTCGACGAGCTCGCCCACACCAACGTCCCCGGCACCCGCAACGCCAAGCGCTGGCAGGACGTCGAGGAGCTGCTGGCCGCCGGGATCGACGTGATCTCCACCGTCAACATCCAGCATCTGGAGTCGCTCGGCGACGTCGTGGAGTCGATCACGGGCGTGCGGCAGCAGGAGACCGTACCGGACGAGGTGGTGCGGCGCGCCGACCAGATCGAACTGGTCGACATGTCCCCGCAGGCGCTCCGGCGGCGGATGGCGCACGGCAACATCTACCAGCCGGACAAGGTCGACGCGGCGCTGTCCAACTACTTCCGCCCCGGCAACCTCACCGCGCTCCGGGAGCTGGCGCTGCTGTGGGTGGCGGACCGGGTGGACGAGTACCTGAAGCAGTACCGCAGCGACCACCGGGTGTCGAGGATCTGGGGCTCGCGCGAGCGGATCGTGGTCGGTCTGACCGGTGGACCCGAGGGCCGGACGCTGATCCGCCGGGCCGCGCGGCTCGCCGAGAAGGGGGCCGGCGGCGAGGTGCTGGCCGTCTACATATCCCGCAGCGACGGGCTGACCTCCGCCTCCCCCAAGGAGCTCGCGCTGCAGCGCACCCTGGTGGAGGACCTGGGAGGCACCTTCCACCACGTCGTCGGCGACGACATACCCGCCTCCCTGCTGGACTTCGCACGCGGAGTCAACGCCACCCAGATCGTGCTCGGCTCCTCCCGTCGCAAGAGCTGGCAGTACGTCTTCGGCCCCGGCGTCGGCACCACCGTCGCCCGCGAGTCGGGCCCCGACCTCGACGTGCACATCGTCACCCACGACGAGGTCGCCAAGGGCCGCGGCCTGCCCGTCTCCCGCGGTGCCCGGCTCGGCAGGGCCAGGATCGTCTGGGGCTGGATCGCGGGTATCGGCGGCCCGCTCCTGCTCACCCCACTGCTCAGCAGCGTCGACCTCGGGCTCGCCAACGACGTCCTGATCTATCTGGCGATGACGGTGGCAGCCGCCCTGCTCGGCGGGCTGTACCCGGCGCTCGCCTCGGCCGCGGTCGGGACGATGCTGCTGAACTGGTTCTTCACACCCCCGGTGTACCGGATCACGATCGCCGACCCCAGGAACATCGTCGCCCTGGTGATATTCGTCGGCGTCGCGGTCTCCGTGGCCTCCGTCGTCGACCTGGCGGCCCGTCGCACCCACCAGGCGGCCCGACTGCGCGCCGAATCGGAGATCCTGTCCTTCCTGGCCGGGAACGTGCTGCGCGGCGAGACCAGCCTGGAGGCCCTGCTGGAACGGGTCCGCGAGACCTTCGGCATGGAGTCGGCCGCCCTGCTGGAGCGGGAGAGCGACCTGGCGCCGTGGACCTGCGCCGGCCGGACCGGAGCCGGTCCCGTGCTGGACCGGCCCGAGGACGCCGACGTGGACATGCCCGTCGGGGATCACATGGCGCTGGCGTTGACCGGCCGCGTGCTGCCTGCCGAGGACCGCCGGGTGCTGGCCGCCTTCGCCGCCCAGGCGGCCGTCGTACTGGACCGGCGACGGCTGCGCGAGGAGGCGGACCGGGCCCGCGCGCTGGCCGAGGGCAACCGCATCCGCACCGCCCTGCTCGCCGCCGTCAGCCACGACCTGCGCACTCCGCTGGCCGGGATCAAGGCCTCGGTCACCAGCCTCCGGTCCGACGACGTGGCCTGGTCCGAGGAGGACCGAGCGGAGCTGCTGGAGGGCATCGAGGAGGGCGCCGACCGGCTCGACCACCTGGTGGGCAACCTGCTCGACATGTCCCGGCTGCAGACCGGCACCGTCACCCCCCTGATCCGCGAGATCGACGTCGACGAAGTGGTCCCGGTGGCGCTCGGCGGGGTGCCCGAGGCCGGCGTGGAGCTGGACGTCCCCGAATCGCTGCCCATGGTGGCCGTGGACCCGGGCCTGCTGGAGCGGTCGGTCGCCAACCTCGTCGAGAACGCCGTCAAGTACAGCCCGGCCGACCGGCCCGTCCTGGTCGCCGCCAGCACCCACGCCGACCGCGTCGAGGTTCGGATCGTCGACCGCGGCCCGGGCGTGCCGGACGAGGCCAAGGACCGCATCTTCGAACCCTTCCAGCGCTACGGTGACGCCCCGCGCGGCTCCGGGGTCGGGCTCGGCCTGGCCGTGGCCCGCGGCTTCGCGGAGGCCATGGGCGGCACCCTGGACGCCGAGGACACACCCGGCGGCGGTCTCACCATGGTCCTCACCCTCCGTGCGGCCGGAGCACCCGGCCGCCCCCTCCCCGCCGCGACGGCAGAAAGGCAGGCTGCCCGATGACCCGGGTGCTCGTGATCGACGACGAGCCGCAGATCGTGCGCGCCCTCGTGATCAACCTCAGGGCGCGCCACTACGAGGTCGACGCCGCCCACGACGGCGCCACCGCCCTGCAGCTCGCCGCCGCCCGCCACCCCGACGTGATCGTCCTCGACCTGGGCCTGCCCGACCTGGACGGCGTCG
Source organism: Streptomyces poriticola (assembly GCF_036689765.1). Taxonomy (NCBI): domain Bacteria; kingdom Bacillati; phylum Actinomycetota; class Actinomycetes; order Kitasatosporales; family Streptomycetaceae; genus Streptomyces; species Streptomyces poriticola. The sequence continues at coordinate 97,621 of NZ_JBAGKH010000016.1, read as the reverse complement.
AGGTGATCAAGGGGCTGCGCGGCTGGACCCGGGTGCCGATCCTGGTGCTCTCCGCACGGCACTCCTCCGACGAGAAGGTGGAGGCGCTGGACGCGGGCGCCGACGACTACGTCACCAAGCCCTTCGGCATGGACGAACTGCTCGCCCGGCTGCGCGCCGCCGTCCGCCGCGCCGAGCCGGTCCCCGGCGGCGACGACGACGTGATCGTCGAGACCGCCGAGTTTACCGTCGACCTCGCCGCGAAGAAGGTCAACCGGGGTGGGAGGGACGTACGGCTGACACCCACGGAGTGGCATCTGCTGGAGGTGCTGGTGCGCAACACGGGGCGCCTGGTCAGCCAGAAACAGCTGCTCCAGGAGGTGTGGGGGCCGTCGTACGGAACGGAGACGAACTACCTGCGGGTCTACATGGCCCAGCTGCGCCGCAAACTGGAGGCGGACCCGTCCCACCCCCGGCACTTCATCACGGAGCCCGGGATGGGGTACCGGTTCGAGAGGTGAGGCGCCGGTGCTGCATACCCCGGATACCGGTTCGGGAAGTGGCCGGACACCGGTGCGAGAAGTGAGCGGGTTCTCCTTGCCAGGGGCTGCATGGGTGTCGGTGGGCCCCGGTACGCTTCAGATATGAGTGCTGTTCCTCGTTCCGACAAGCCGGTGGGCCGGTTCCGGCGCATCATCGACCGGCTCTCCTCCTCGCAGGAGGACCTGGAGTCCGAGGAGCTGCGGGAGGACGCCGAGACCGCCGGCTGTACGCGCATCGGCGACTGCCAGGACCGGCAGATCGTCACCGTTACTGGTACCTTGCGCACGGTCACCCTGCGACCGCGCGCGGGCGTCCCGGCCCTGGAGGCCGAGCTGTTCGACGGCTCCGCCGCCCTGGACGTGGTGTGGCTGGGCAGGCGCTCCATCGTCGGCATAGAGCCGGGGCGCAGGCTCATCGCATCGGGCCGGATCTCGATGAGCCGGGGCCGCCGGGTGCTGTTCAACCCGAAGTACGAACTGCGACCCCTCGGACGGGAGTAGCCGGTGACGTCCCTCGACAAGCCGACCGAAGACAAAGAAGCGGATGACTCGCGGGCGGTGACGGAGGCCGCCCTCTTCGAAGCCTTCGGCGGCGTGCGGGGCATGATCGAGACGGTCCTCCCCGGTCTGCTCTTCGTCACGATCTACACGATCAACAGCGACCTGCACATGTCGGCGATCGCCGCGCTCGCCGTCGCACTGGTGCTGGTCGTGGTCCGGCTGGCGATGAAGGACACGATCAAGCACGCCTTCAGCGGCGTCTTCGGGGTCGCCTTCGGTGTCGTCTTCGCGATGATGACCGACAACGCCAAGAACTTCTATCTCCCCGGCATGCTCTACACCCTGGGCCTGGGCCTGGCCTACATCTTCACCACCCTGGCCGGGGTGCCGCTGATCGGTCTGATTCTCGGCCCGGTCTTCAAGGAGAACCTCTCCTGGCGCACCCGCAACCCGGGCCGGAAGAAGGCATACGCCAAGGCCAGCTACGCCTGGGGCGCGATCCTGCTCGCCAAGTGCGCGATCCTCTTCCCGCTGTACTGGTGGGCGGACACCGAGCAGCTCGGCTGGGTCCTGGTCACTCTGAAGATCCCGCCGTTCCTGCTCGCCGTCTGGCTGACCTGGGTGTTCCTCGCCAAGGCGCCGCCCCCGATCGATGTGTTCGCGGAGATGGAGGCGGCGGAGAAGGCCGAGATGGAGCGGGAGGAGCGAGGGGAGCGGGGGGAGCTCCGGAGGGCGGAGGGCACCCCCGGCCTCTCCGTCGAGGGCGATCCGGTGGACTCCCAGAGCGGTCGGCACCGCAGACCGTGACACCGAGCGCCCCGTGGGCCCCGTAGGGGGCGCGGGGAACTGCGCGAGCAGCCACGACGCACCCGCCCCACAGACCGCCCACCTCTCACCGATCACCGAGCGCACCGCCACACCACACAGGCCACACACCAGAACACGCCACACACACCAGAACACGCCACACACATCAAGCACCGCGTACCACGCGGCACGACGAGGACGGGGGCGCCCGGAGAACTCCGGGCGCCCCCGTCCTCGTGGGCCGACCGCAGGTCAGCGCGCCGGTGTGTCCCGCCGGGCCGACAGCAGGTCCTCCAGCTGCTCCTCGCGGGCCTGCGCCGCGACGAAGAGCAGTTCGTCGCCCGCCTCCAGGGAGTCCTCCCCGGACGGAGCCAGCACGCGGTTGCCGCGGATGATGGTGACCAGGGAGGTGTCCTGCGGCCAGTCCACATCGCCGACCTGGGTGCCGGCGAGGGCCGACTCCTCCGGCAGCGTCAGCTCCACGAGGTTGGCGTCACCGTGGCTGAAGCGCAGCAGCCGGACCAGGTCGCCGACGCTCACCGCCTCCTCCACCAGCGCCGACATCAGTCGCGGGGTGGAGACGGCGACGTCCACGCCCCAGGCCTCGTTGAACAGCCACTCGTTCTTGGGGTTGTTCACCCGGGCGACGACACGCGGCACGCCGTACTCGGTCTTGGCCAGCAGGGAGACGACCAGGTTGACCTTGTCGTCGCCGGTCGCGGCGATCACCACGTTGCAGCGCTGCAGCGCCGCCTCGTCCAGGGACGTGATCTCGCAGGCGTCGGCGAGCAGCCACTCCGCCTGCGGCACGCGCTCGACCGAGATGGCGGTCGGCGCCTTGTCGATGAGCAGCACCTCGTGCCCGTTCTCCAGCAGCTCGCCGGCGATCGAGCGGCCGACCGCACCGGCTCCGGCAATGGCGACCCTCATCAGTGACCACCCTCTTCGGGACCCTTGGCGAACGCGGCCTCGACGGTGTCGACCTCGTCCGTGCGCATCATCACATGCACCAGGTCGCCCTCCTGCAACACCGTCTGCGAGGTCGGCAGGACCGCCTCCCCGAGCCGGGTCAGGAACGCCACCCGGACGCCGGTCTCCTCCTGCAGCCGACTGATCCTGTGGCCGACCCAGGAGGTCGCCGTGTGCACCTCGGCTAGCTGGACGCCGCCGGTGGGATCGCGCCACAGCGGTTCGGCGCCCGAGGGCAGCAGACGGCGCAGCATCTGGTCGGCGGTCCAGCGCACGGTGGCGACCGTGGGGATGCCCAGGCGCTGGTAGACCTCGGCGCGGCGGGGGTCGTAGATCCGCGCGGCCACATGCTCCACGCCGAACATCTCCCGGGCCACCCGGGCGGCGATGATGTTGGAGTTGTCACCGCTGGAGACGGCGGCGAAGGCACCGGCGTCCTCGATGCCCGCCTCGCGGAGCGTGTCCTGGTCGAAGCCGACGCCGGTGACCCGGCGCCCCCCGAACGCGGAGCCCAGGCGGCGGAAGGCGGTCGGGTCCTGGTCGATCACGGCGACCGTGTGACCCTGCTGCTCCAGGGTCTGGGCGAGAGCGGACCCCACACGCCCGCACCCCATGATGACAATATGCATCGCGTCACACCGTGCTTCCCACAGACCCGCTGGCCTTCGTGAATCTCGTGCTCATGTCTCTCTCTCGGCTCGCCCGACGGCACGCGGCGGACCTTGCGCGGACCGCCGGGCACCATCATGCGGGTAATCGCCCGGGGTGACCCCGGCCGGGGGCGGAATGCCGCGGCCGGTGGCCCGAGTCCAACGTAGCGGTAGACGCGCGTCCCGGCCGACCACCCCGAGCCCGGCAATCCGATGCCGCCCACCCGCTGAGCCGTCGGGCGGCCGGGGCAGGGAGCACGACAAGGGCGGGAGGAAGGGAACCGGACCGGACAGGCCGGCCACGTCCCCGGACCCGGACCCGGGCCCGGACCCGGACCCGGACCCCTGAAGAATTCCGGGCGGAGCTCTGCCAAAGAGGCACGCAGCCCCCCACCTGCGGGATCCGCATCCGGACCGCTCGGTGATTTCACCCGGGGAGCAGACGGCGGGAGGGGCGGGGGTGGCGAGTGGGCGGCCTCCCGTTCGAAGGCTTACGATCCTCTGTTGTGTCCAAACTGACCGACGTGCCCAAACGGATTCTGATCGGGCGCGCACTGCGCAGTGATCGGCTGGCCGAAACGCTCCTGCCGAAGCGCGTCGCACTCCCCGTTTTCGCCTCCGACCCGCTGTCCTCCGTGGCGTACGCGCCGGGCGAGGTGCTGCTGGTCCTGTCCATCGCGGGCCTGTCGGCGTACCACTTCAGTCCCTGGATCGCGGCCGCGGTCGTCGTGCTGATGTTCACCGTGGTCGCCTCCTACCGGCAGAACGTGCGGGCCTACCCCAGCGGCGGCGGCGACTACGAGGTGGCGAACACCAACCTGGGCCCCAGGGCGGGCCTGACGGTGGCGAGCGCACTCCTGGTCGACTACGTCCTGACCGTCGCGGTCTCCATCTCCTCCGGCATCGAGAACCTGGGCTCGGCGGTCCCGTTCATCGTCGAGCACAAGACCCTCTCTGCGATCGCTGTGATCCTGCTGCTGACGCTGATGAACCTGCGCGGGGTCAAGGAGTCGGGCACCCTCTTCGCGATCCCCACCTACGTGTTCGTCGCGGGCGTCTTCACCATGATCGCGTGGGGCGCGTTCCGCGGGATCGTGCTCGGCGACGAGATGCACGCCCCCACGGCGGACCTGGAGATCAAGCCGGAGCACCAGGGCCTGGCCGGCTTCGCCCTGCTCTTCCTCCTGCTGCGCGCCTTCTCCTCCGGATGCGCCGCGCTCACCGGTGTCGAGGCGATCTCCAACGGCGTCCCGGCCTTCCGCAAGCCCAAGTCGCGGAACGCGGCCAACACCCTGGCGCTGATGGGCCTGCTCGCCGTCACCATGTTCTGCGGGATCATCGGCCTGGCCATGGCCACCGACGTGCGCATGGCCGAGAACCCGGCCGCCGACCTGGTCCGCGACGGCGTCCCGGTCGGCGCCGACTACGTGCAGCACCCGGTGATCTCCCAGGTCGCCGAGGCGGTCTTCGGCGACGGCAGCGTCCTGTTCGTCCTGCTGGCCGCGGCCACCGCGCTGGTGCTGTTCCTCGCCGCGAACACCGCGTACAACGGCTTCCCGCTGCTCGGCTCGATCCTGGCCCAGGACCGCTATCTGCCGCGCCAGCTGCACACCCGCGGCGACCGGCTGGCCTTCTCCAACGGCATCGTGCTGCTGGCCGGCGCGGCCATACTGCTGGTCTGGGTCTACGGCGCCGACTCCACCCGGCTGATCCAGCTCTACATCGTCGGGGTGTTCGTCTCCTTCACGCTCAGCCAGACCGGCATGGTCCGGCACTGGAACCGCCACCTGCGCACCGAGCGGGACCGTGCCAAGCGCCATCGCATGATGCGCTCCCGGGCGATCAACGCCTTCGGCGCGTTCTTCACCGGTGTGGTGCTGGTCGTCGTCCTGGTCACGAAGTTCACCCACGGCGCCTGGGTGGCGCTGCTCGGCATGTGCATCTTCTTCGCCGTGATGAGTGTCATCCGCCGCCACTACGACCGGGTGGCCGAGGAGATCGCCGCCCCCGAGGGCCCCAGCGACGATGTGGTCCGCCCCTCCCGCGTCCACTCCGTCGTGCTGATCTCCAAGATCCACCGGCCCACACTGCGCGCTCTCGCCTACGCCAAGCTGATGCGCTCCGACACCTTGGAGGCACTCAGCGTCAACGTCGACCCGGAGGAGACCAGGGCGCTGCGCGAGGAGTGGGAGCGGCGCGGCATCGACGTACCCCTGAAGGTGCTGGACTCGCCCTACCGCGAGATCACCCGGCCGGTCATCGAGTACGTCAAGAGCCTGCGCAAGGAGTCCCCGCGGGACGCGGTGTCCGTGATCATCCCCGAGTACGTGGTCGGCCACTGGTACGAGCATCTGCTGCACAACCAGAGCGCGCTGCGGCTCAAGGGCCGGCTGTTGTTCACTCCGGGCGTCATGGTCACCTCCGTGCCCTACCAGCTTCAGTCCTCGGAGGTCGCCAAACGGCGCGCCCGCAAGCAGCAGGAGTGGAACGCACCCGGCGCGGTGCGCCGTGGACCCGCCCAGGACCGGCCGAACGACTCCTCCCGGTCGACGTAGACTGGTGGGCTGTTGTCCCACCGTCCCCGCACCCCTCACTGGAGTCACCCCGCCATGCAGGCAGAAGAGAAGAAGGAGCCGGCGGTCTCGCTCGTGGGTGAGGAGTACGAGGTCGAGATCGGCCCCGTCGCCCACGGCGGCCACTGCATTGCCCGCACCTCCGAGGGCCAGGTGCTGTTCGTCCGGCACACGCTGCCCGGTGAGCGGGTGATCGCGCGGGTGACCGAGGGCGAGGAGGGCGCCCGCTTCCTGCGCGCGGACGCGGTCGAGATCCTCGAGCCGGCCAAGGACCGCATCGCGGCCCCCTGCCCGTTCTCCGGCCCCGGCCGCTGCGGCGGCTGCGACTGGCAGCACGTCAAGCCGGGCGCCCAGCGCCGGCTGAAGGGCGAGGTCGTCGCCGAGCAGCTGCAGCGCCTCGCCGGTCTCACCCCCGAGGAGGCCGGCTGGGACGGCACGGTGATGCCGGCCGAGGGCGACAAGCTGCCCGCCGGCCAGGTGCCGCAGTGGCGTACGCGGGTCCAGTACGCCGTCGACGCCGAGGGGCACGCGGGGCTGCGACGGCACCGCTCCCACGAGGTCGAGCGGATCGACCACTGCATGATCGCCGCCGAGGGCGTCACCGAGCTGGGCATCGAGCAGCGGGACTGGACGGGCATGGAATCCGTCGAGGCGATCGCGGCGAGCGGCTCCCAGGACCGCCAGGTGATCCTCACCCCGGGGCCGGGCGCACGCCTGCCGATCGTCGAACTGGACCGTCCCGTGTCGGTGATGCGGGTGGGGGAGAAGGACGGCGGCGTCCACCGCGTCCACGGCCGCCCCTTCGTCCGAGAGCGCGCCGACGGCCGCACCTACCGGGTGGGCAGCGGCGGCTTCTGGCAGGTCCACCCCAAGGCCGCGGACACCCTGGTCACGGCGGTCATGCAGGGCCTGCTGCCCCGCAAGGGCGACATGTGCCTGGACCTGTACTGCGGCGTCGGCCTCTTCGCGGGCGCGCTGGCCGACCGGATCGGCGAGCAGGGCGCGGTGCTCGGCATCGAGTCCGGCAAGCGCGCGGTCGAGGACGCCCGGCACAACCTCGCCGGCTTCGACCGGGTACGGGTGGAGCAGGGCAAGGTCGAATCGGTCCTGCCGCGCACCGGCATCACGGAGGCCGACCTGATCGTCCTCGACCCGCCCCGCGCCGGTGCCGGCCGCCGGACGGTGGCGAGTCTGACCTCTCTGGGCGCACGCCGGATCGCGTACGTGGCCTGCGACCCGGCGGCCCTGGCACGCGACCTGGGGTACTTCCGGGACGGGGGGTACCGGGTTCGGACGCTCAGGGTGTTCGATCTGTTTCCGATGACGCATCACGTGGAGTGCGTCGCGATCCTGGAGCTTGCAGCAAAGGGCTCCTGACCTGCGATTTTGTGCGTGCGGACCATGTGCGGTGTGGGCGTTACGGGCGACCGGCCGGGGTTGAAGCACAACGACGCACCCGGCCGAGAGGCCGGGTGCGTCTCATGCGCGCCGGGCTGCTGGTCGCCGAGCGGACGTTGCCGGCAGCGCCGATAATGGGAGATGGACACGCCCCGGACAGTCCCGGCTGATATTGCCTACGGGGGACGGCCAGCTGGCTTGCGGGACGTGCGCTCGCATTTGAGATGCGCCAGTTCGCCGACGACCACATCGCCGGTCCAGACCCGATCAACGCCGACTGGCTCTGCCGGGTCGCTACCGGGTTCCGTGGCCCGAGCCCGGCTGGCACAACCCGACCCGTCGAAGAACATCAAGGGCATCACGATCGCCAAGCTTCGACAAGGAGAAGGAAGTCAGAATGGGCGCCTGGATTGAAGTCGAGGGCGGCGGATCGACGCCGTCCGGGCCCGCCGGGATTGTTCACAGAAACAAAATGCTTCTTGCAGCCAGAGGGTTTGACAACCGCGTCTACAAGAACGCTTCTGGTGGAGGACCGTTCGGCAGTTGGGAAAACGACCTGGATGGCTTCAGTGCATCCGAACCGGCCTACACCCTCTTCCACGGAGCGGGTGTTCTGTTTGTCCAAGGTCTCGACAACCGGATCTACAACGGGGGTGCTGGCGTAGATTTCGTGGAGGTCGAAGGCGGCGGGCAGACAGGTTCGGCGCCGGCCGCCCTTGGCGACGGTCCCGATCTGCACTTGTTCGTGCGCGGACTCGACGAGCGCATTTACCACAACCGGGCCCAATCCGACACGCCGTTCGGCACTTGGGCCGAGGTCGAAGGCGGCGGACTGACGCGCTCGGGGCCGGGCGCCGTCATGGTTGGAGATGTCCTGCACTTGTTCGTGCGCGGACTCGACGACCGCGTTTACCACAACCGGGCACCTCGAGGACAGCCGTTCGGCGGCTGGGTCGAGGTCGAGGGCGGCGGACTGACGCGCTCGGGGCCAGCTCCCGTTGTGTTCAACGGTACGGTGCACCTGTTCGTGCGCGGGACCGACAACCGGATCTACCGCAACGCTGGCGACGGCAACCACTTCGGTGCCCCATGGGTTGAGGTCGAAGGTAGCGGCATAACCCCCTCGAGGCCCGCTCCCATTGTTTTCGACGGTGCGGTGCACCTGTTCGTGCGCGGGAACGACGACCGGTTCTACCGCAATCGTTTGAATACTTGAGAGGTGGTTACTGTCGGGGCCGTAGCCCGCACCATCGGATCCCCGGTCAGCCACTCGTGCGGTGCCAGCCGCACGACGAGCCCAGCGCGGTCAGCCCTCGCGGTATGGCGATCCCCGGTGACGGTCGTCCAAGGTGACGAGCGAGCTCCGACCCGGTGAGGTCGCGCGCCGCGCATGAAGACGGTCCGACAGCAGGAACCACAGAAATACGCACCCCGCGCCGCCAACCACCGCGCCGTATGCCGCACCCCGGGGGAGGCTGTTTCCGCCAGGGCCCCTGATGCTGTCCGGCCTTGGCCGTCCGTGCGCGTTCAGCGTTTGGCGGCGGGCACGGCGACGGGCGCCGGGAGTTCTTGAACCTGCTGCGGTATCTGGGCAACGAGTTGCGCATTCCGCTGGTCGGGGTCGGCACCCGGGACGCCTACCTGGCCGTCCGCGCGGACGACCAGCTGGAGAACCGGTTCGCGCCGCTGACACTGGCGCGATGGGAGGCGGATGAGGACGCCTGGTCGCTGCTGGCGAGTTTCGCCGCGTCGTTCCCGCTGCGCAGGTCCTCACCGATCGGCACCGCCGGGATGGCCGGCTATCTGCTCACCCGCAGCGAGGGCACGATCGGCGAGCTGGCCCATCTGCTCACGGACGCGGCCGTCACGGCGATCGAGTCCGGTGAGGAGGCTATCAATCGGCGCGCTCTGCTGCTGGCGGCGTACGCCGGGTCGAGCGAGCGGCGCCGGATGTTCGAGCGCGAGCTGACGTGAGCCCTGCCCGGCGCTGGCCGCTGCACCCGCAGCCCGGCCCGCTGGAGGCGCTGTCATCGTGGCTGGGGCGGCTCGCGGAGCTGTACGAGATGCCGGTGCACGACCTGCTGCGGCAGGGCACCGACCCCCTGGAGCGCGCAGGCCCGGCGCCCCTTCGAGCAGCTGCGGGACGAGATCCGGGAGGCGATGTGGGACGCCACCGCCACCGCGCTCCAGCCGGCCGCCGACGGCCTGATCTCCGCTCGCGGCCGCCTCGGCCCCGCGCTCCAGGCCCCAACTACCGCCTGCTGGCCCTCTTCGCCGAGATGGAACGCACGTACACCGCCGAACGCGCCGCCCGCGCCGTCGCCGAAGCCGCCGGACGCCGCATCGGCCGCCCCGTCGCCCACTCCGACGACAAGATCGAGTACGCCAAGCTCCTCAAGGAACAGGGGAGCAGCCTCGGCCAGATCGCCGAGAAGACCGGCATCCCCAAGACCTCCCTGCACCGCTGCCTGCAGCCGAAACCGCACAAGAAGCGCATAAGCTGCGCGATGTTTTCGTAGATCGGCCAGAAACTGCACAACACGCAGAATTCGGCAAGAATTCACCATGGGAGTGTCGAGGGTGCCGGGGCCGCTCCGACGTCTCCTGTGAGAGGCGCCCGAAAAAGAGGGGTGCCGCGGCAACAGGGAAGTCGGCATGGCGGACGACAAGCAGCAGATCCGGGCCCTGGTGGAGCGCTGGGCCCAGGCGGTGCACACCGGAGACTTGGCCGGCGTGGTGGAGGATCACACCGACGACATCGTGATGTTCGACGTGCCGCCGCCGCACGAAGGCGTGCGCGGCATCGACGCCTACCGCGAAGTCTGGCCAGGCTTCTTCACCTGGCAGGCGCAGGGTGCCTGCTTCGACATCGAGTCGCTCGACATCACCGCTGGCGCGGACGTCGCCTTCGCCCACGCCCTGCTGCGCTGCGGGACGCCAACAGAGCTGGCCGAGCGCCCCGAAGTGCGCATGCGGCTCACCCTGGGGCTGCGTAAAGAGGACGGCCGGTGGATGGTGGCGCACGAGCACCACTCGTTCCCGGATCTGTCCGACCCGGACGCCGAGCGGCAGGTGCGCGAGGTCCACCAGCGGCTCACCTCGGAAACAGGAGAGGCCGAGATCGGTCTGAATCCGTAACGGATGAGAACTGCTGGCGAGTGCAGGCGACTTCAGAGATCGACGCAGTCGACTCCGGAAGCTAACAGTCGCGGCCGCGAAGAGCAGTGACCTGGCGCGCTGTGTCTCGAGCCGGTAGCGGCTGGGTTCGCGGTCACGCAGTCGGCTTACGTCCGTTCGCGGAACGAGCCCGTCGGTCACCCTCCTTCGCGATCACCGAGCCGGCCTCGCTCTGAAGAGGACCGCTCAGCCGTCCGGAGCCGTGACTCCCCGCGGAACTGCCGGCGCTCCCGGGGTGTGCCAAGTCCCATCGCGGTTTCCGCAATTGGGGCGCAGGGGCTGGAGCCGGTCCAGGTGTGGTTGTGCTCGGGTGCGCACAACCGCAAAGATGCGTTCATGACAAGTCGTCAGCTGTCGTCGACGCCCTCCGCCGTGCGGGCGTCCACGCGACGTCCCGCGCCACGAACCGGGCGCGGACCCCGCCGAGGCCACCTCGGAGACCGGTAGTTCCTGCCCGCGCGACACCCCCGAGAGAAGGGACAACACATGCCGGCATCTCGTACCGCGACCGGGTTCGTCGTTCCCGCCGTGAGCCTGGCAGTGGTCATCGTGACGATGGCCCCGTCCCCCGTCGCATACGCCGGCGGATCCGCACCCGCACCCGCCGACGGCACCTTCAGCGTGCTCACATACAACGTCGCAGGGCTGCCCGAGCCGCTCTCGGGCAGCAGGCCCGCGAAGAACACCAAGGTGATCTCCCAGCGGATCAACGCCTACGACATCGTCAACGTCCAGGAGGACTTCGCGTACCACGCCGACCTCATCAAGCATGACGAGCACCGGTACCGGACGCCGCCGTCGGTTCCCTCCTGGGTGCCCGTGCCCGGTGTGCCCTTCTCGGACGGGCTCAACACCTTGTCCGACTTCAAGCTGAAGAAGCTCGACCGGGTGACCTGGGACCGGTGTACCAACGCCGACTGCCTGACGCCGAAGGGATTCACCTACCTCCGGCTGGAACTTCCGGGCGGAGCCTCTCTCGACCTCTACAACGCGCACATGAACGCGGGGTCCGGCTCGGAGAAGATGCTGCGCGTCCGCCGTCACAACGTCCGTCAGCTGTCCGACTACATCAGGAAGCACTCCGCCGGCCGGGCGGTCATCGTGACGGGCGACACCAACAGCCGCTACACCAGGTCCGGCGACATCGTCCGCGAGCTGCGGGACGACAACGGACTCACCGACGCCTGGGTCCGACTGGTGAAGGGCGGCACCACGCCCGAGGTCGACGACGACGCGCCGACCTGCAAGGAAGCCACCGAGTGTGAGCTCCTCGACAAGGTCTTCTACCGCAGCGGCCCGGGACTGGCACTGGACGCGGTCCACTACAGCAATGAGTACGCAGAGTTCCTCGATTCCGAGGGAGAACCGCTGTCCGATCACAATCCTCCGACCGTCACCTTCTCCTTCACCGGCGGCCCCGCACGGTGAAGAGCGGGGTCCCGGCCTCCCCCGGCCTCCCTCGGCCTCCCCCGGCCTCCCTCGGCCTCCCCCGGCCTCCCTCGGCCTCCCCCGGCCTCCCCCGGGCATGCCCGGGGGAGGCGCCCGCCGTGCGGCCACCGGCGCGGTGAGCCGACCGTGGCAGCCTGTGCGCCTCGACTCCGGCTCCGCCCGGTCAGGGGCACCCGGCACCCTGCGGGGCGGTCTGCCCGTGCGTTCCGGGGGTCGGTGCCGGCCGGGGCTGCTGCCGCCCGGAGCCGGCCCGTCGCAGCCGAAGGGCGATCGACGCCGTGAGCACGAAGACCGCGGCCTCGTAGGCCATGGCGTGGGCGAACGCCGCGTCCGCGCCGTCCGCCGGGGCGAAGTAGGCCAGCCCGGCCGCTGTCACCCCGATCGAGCCGCCGAGTTGCTGGGCCGTGGGCAGCAGCCCGGACACCGAACCCGCGGCGGTGCCCGGCACACCCGCCAGCACCAGTGTGAACACCGAGGCCGTGAACAGGCCGAACGCCGCACCTCCGGCCGCCAGTACCGGCAAGGCCGCACGGCGCCCGGGCTCGGTGCCGATGAGTGGCGCGAGTGCCACGGCCGTGCCCGCCAGGACGAGGGCGGCGGCTGCCAGTGCCGTCGGGCCCAGTCGGCGGGAGAGGGCCGGGGCGGCACGGCTGCCCACCACGGCCGCGGCGGCGAACGGCGCCGAGACCAGCGCGGCGGACAGCGCCGGATACCCGAGGGCGGACTGCAGGTGCAGGAACAGCAGGTACGTGAACGACGGCACCCCGGCGTTGAAGACGAACACCAGCAGCACACCCCGTCGCGCGGTCCCGTCCCGCAGGACCGACGGGTGGATCAGGGGGTCCGTCCGATGCCGGAGGGTGAACGCGAAGCATGCGAGGGCCGCGGCGGACCCCGCGAAGGAGCCCCAGGTCCACCAGGGCCAGCCGGTCTCCCGCCCCAGCGCGCACGGCAGGACCAGCATCGCGAAGCCGGCGGCGGCCAGTGCCGCCCCGACCCGGTCCACGCGCTGCCCGCCCGTCCCGCGTGCAGGAGGCAGCAGGGCCGCCCCGGCCAGCGAGACGAGTGCTACCGGGACCGTGACCAGGAAGACCGCGCGCCAGCCGAGGCCGAAGAGGTCGGCGTCGACGAGCAGCCCACCGATGAGCGGTCCGGCCAGCGAGGCCACGCCCATAGTGGCGCCGTACAGGGCGAGGGCCCGGGGGCGGCGTTCCGAGGGGACGCCGGTGCGGATGAGCGAGAGCACCTGTGGGGCGACCAGGCCGCTGCCCGCACCCTGCACCAGCCGAGCCGCGATCAGCCACCCGGCGCCGGGTGCGGCGGCGCAGGCCGCCGAACCGGCGGTGAACACCGCGGTGCCCAGCAGGAACAGCCGGCGGTAGCCGTAGCGGTCGCCCAGCCGTGCGGCGGTGATGAGCAGGCACGCGTACGCGAGCGTGTATCCGGCCAGCACGAGCTGCATCGCGCCGGGGCCGGCGCCCAGACCGGACTGGATGGCCGGAGCGGCGATCTGCCCGATCGTGACGTTGAGCAGCTGCACGAAGGTCGCGCTCAGCACCACCGGCAGCAGGAAGCGTCGGCCGTTCACCGGGCCAGGTCCTCGGCGAGTTCCTGTGGACGTGCGGCGAACGGGCTGTGGCTGCCCGGCAGCGTGCGGACGGTGAACGGCTCGCCCGGCATGGCCAGGTCGGCCTCCGCGATCATCAGGTCCTGTACGGCGGTCGGCAGCGCCCGGTCCTCCGCGCAGCGCAGGAAGGCGCGCGGGATTCGGCCCCACCGTGCCGCCGTCAGGACGACGGGGGCCGCCGGGACCGCCAGCGGCAGGTCCGGGCTCAGCGCGGAGCGCCAGCGGTCGAAGCGGTCGGCTGGTGTGTCGTGGTAGTGGGTCTGCCGCAACTCCTCGACGTATGCGGGGTCCGGCGAGAGCGGGTCGATCCGAACGGCCCCCAGCGCCTCGGGTTCACCGATGCTGAGGCCCTGCCCCCGTGCGGTGGCGTTCTCGGGCGCGCCGAGGTAGTCGGAGAACCGGGGGCGGCCCGCCGGGACGAACGCGGAGAGGTAGACGATGCGGTCGACCAACTCGGGCGCGCGCTCCGCGGCCAGCGACGCGGGACCGCCGCCCGCACTGTGAGCGACGAGCACGACACGGCCGTAGCGGCGGACCCCGCGCAGCGTGTCGAGGACGGCGTCCGCGCAGTCGTCCATCGTCACGTCGGCGAGCTGTGACCTCTCGGTCAGCAGACCGGGGCGGCCGGGCAGCAGGTACCCGCTGGGCAAGGGCGCGCCGAAGCCGTGTCCGGGCAGGTCGACGGCGACGCTCGCGGCACCGAGACCGGCGAGCGCCCGCTGTGTCGCCGCCCACTGCCACGAGCCGTGCCAGGCACCGTGGACGAGGACGAACACGGTGTCGTCCAGACCGGTGTCCGCGGCGTCAGAGCTGTGAGTGGTGTCAGTGGTGTCCGCGGCATCTGTGTGGGTCGCGCTGTCCGCGCTGTCCGCGCTGTTCAGGGAGGGCGTCATGGCTCCATCCCAATCGGCAGCGGAAGCTCGATCCAGAGAGAGATATGGCACGCTGGGTGGCGATACTTTGCGAATATGGACGGAGCGCCATGGAAGCACGGCATCTGCGGTACGCGCTCGCCCTCGCCGAGTACGGGCACTTCGGCCGGGCGGCCCGCGCGCTGGGCATCGCACAGCCCCCGCTGTCCAAGCAGGTCGCCGACCTGGAGCGCGAGACCGGGGCCCGGCTGTTCGACCGGACCCGCCAGGGCGTGTTCCCGACCGCCGCGGGCGAGGCCTTCCTCGCCCGAGCGCGGCGGGCCCTGGAGGAGATGGCAGCGGCCAAGGTCGACGCCGACCGGGCGGCCCGCGGTGAGACGGGCCGACTGCGGCTGGGGTTCATCGCCTCCGCGCTGCTGGACCCCCTCCCGGACGTCCTGGGCCGGTTCGGCCGCGAGCGGTCCGACGTACGGCTGGAGCTGCACGAGATGGCGTCCGGCCGCAGCGCCGCCGCTCTCGTCGCCGGAGAACTGGACGTGGCCGTCACCCTCGGGGCGCCTCGGGGCGCCGGGGCCGAGCATCTGGTGTCCGTCCCCGTCGGGCACGATCATCTGACCGCCGTGGTCGCCGACGCGCACCCCTACTCCGGTCAGGTATCGGTGAGCGTCGACCAACTGCGACGTCAGTCGCTGATCGTGGCCGCCGGGGAGGACGAGCCCGCGGTTGCCGCCGGGCTGCGCACCCTGCTGGGCGAGGACGCCGCCGCGCTGCACGGTGCCACCGTGGCCAGGGACGTGCACACGATCATGGGCCTGGCCGCCTGCGGCGTCGGCGTCGGCCTCGGTCCCTCCCGCATGCGGTCGGCCGCGCGGCCGGGGATCTGGTTCTGCCGGGTGACCCCGGAGACGGCGCTGCCCGACCTGGTCCTGTCCTTCGCCGAACGGGACCGCTCCCCGGTGCTGGCCGCCTTCCTCGACACCGTCCGCAGGACCTGTCCCGACGTCGGCGCCGCACTCGACCGGCGGTTGGGCCCCGCATGAGTGCTGCGCCCGGCTATCCGCGCGTCGCGTCCGTCCCGGTGCGCGGCCGGAGCCGGTCACCCGGAGGGTCCTCGGGTGCCGTCACGCGCAGTTGCCGCAGCAGACCGCCGTAGTCCTCGTCGTCGTCGCTGATGAAGACCGGGAACGAACCGGTGACCAGGGCTACGCCCTCCACCTTGAGTCCCGAGCTGCGCGCGAGGAGCTGCGGTCGCGCCGGGACCAGTTCCGCGCCGAGGGGCCCGCCGGGGCGGATCCTGGCGGCACGGTGGACGGCGCTGTCGAAGGGGCCGAGATCACCGGGGTCGTACGCGGACGAGATGAAGAGGTTGCCCTCGCCGTCGATGTCGAGCCCGGAGGCGGGGCGGGCGCCGGGCGGCTGGGCCGCGGTGAAGGGGACCGACACCCACTCGGTGCCGAAGGTGATCCGCCCGTCGCGGCCGACCGTCAGGCGGGTCATGTTGACGAGGGTGGTGTCGCTGCCCTCCGCGCGCTCGGCGTACACGAAGTAGTCGTGTCCGCGGACGGTGGCGACGGCGGAAGCCTCGACATTGACGAGTGGCTGGGGCGTGCTGGGCCACGGCACCGAACCGGCGATGCTGACCTGCAGGTCCTGGTCCCACCTGGCCAGGTAGATGGTGGGGTCGGGGTCGTCGCCGTCGGCATTGCTCTCCACCAGCAGCGCCTCGTTCCGGCCGGGGAGCCGGGCGATGCTCTCGAGGTCGTTCGGAACGCTGGGGAAGTCGATGTCGAGCTCCCGGACGACGATCCCGTCCGGATCGACGGGGGTCTTCACGATCGACAGGCGCGGCAGGTCCCGCTCGGCGTCGTTGTCCCGGGTGTCGTGGCAGACCAGGAAGACCTGCTGCGGCTCCTCGTCACCGCCCGGCGCAGCGGAACCCCGCCGGGTCGCGAGCCAGGCGATGCCGCTGAATTCGCGCGGCGCCCTGATCTCACCGGACCCCGACGCGGCGGGCTCCGGGCCGGACGGGCCGGCCGGGGAGGCGCCCGGAGCGCTCTCGACGCCGCAGGCCGACACCGCCAGCAGGCCGAGCCCCGCGGCGGCGAACAGCAGACGGCGTGCCAGGAACCGACAAGGCGTCACTTCTTCGTCCTCCCGTACTGCGCAGGCAGGAGCGTCCTGCCGGTCCGGGGGAAACGTACGCCTCGGGTCGGCCGGCCCCGGGGAGGCACCGACGGCGTTTCGGGGCACCGGCCGCGAACGTCACCGGATCGGCAGCCCGACCACCATGGCGGAGACGACGCCTGCCGACCGCGGGGCGCGTTCGGTGGCCCGCCTGAGCCGGCGAGGCAGGTGACCCGGCCGGACGCGGGCCGCCTACTGCCTTCCCGGCACCCCGGCCGGAACCGGCCACGGCGGCGTGGTCAGCCCACGCGGGCCGGGCAGGCATGCAGGGCGGTTGGCCGGGTACGCCACTCCACGCGATGCCGTGGGTGGCCGACCCGCCCTGGACGGGTGCCGGCATCCCGGCACGGTACGCGGCCGGGACCCCCGCGGACCCACTGGGGGGCTGTGGTTCCCGGCCCTCGGTCGCTCCGTCAGGTGCCGGTGCCGGCCGAGGACCTCGTCCTGCCGGGGACCAGCACGCGCAGCCACGCCCAGGACACCGCGAAGAGCCCCGCGGCCACCAGCGACGACCGTGTTCCCATGGCGGCGGTGCCCAGCGCGCCGATCGCGGCACCTGCGCCGAAGGACACGATGACCGACGCGTACAGGGCTGCGAGACGTAGGTCGGACCGGCTCCGGGTGCGGTGTGCGGTCAGCACCGCGCCGGTGACCCTCGTCAGGTTCCCGGTCATGGCGACCGTGAGGAAGGCGGCTGGTCTGACCGCCTGGAAGAAGACGACCTGGAGTGCGACGACGAATCCGACCGAGGTGGTGATCGCGGTCTGTGGGATGCCCCCGGGCGCCAGTCCGATCACGGTCAGCACCGCGGTTTCGAGGGCGAGGGCGTACAGCAGCGGACAGCGGGCGGCGCGACGGCCTTCCGCGGAGGCGCCACGGAACAACCCGGCCACGACGACGCCTGCGACGAACGCCGTCATGGGCCACAGGTGCGCCAGGGATCCGTGGGATCGAGGCTGGGCCAGGTCGACACAGAACAGGACCAGATTCCCCGTCTGTGCCCCTGCGAAGACGCCACCGTGGGCCATGTACAGATAGGCATCCACATAGCCGTTGGCCACGATGACCAGAGTGCTGAGCGTGACAGGGACTGTGGCGTCTTCACCCATCCGGGTGCTCCGGGGCAGCGGTTGGACAAGGGGGCCGTGCGTTGTTCCTCTGTGCAGCGAGAGCACCGGCGTCCGGGCGGTGTCGGGCACGGTACCGATGCCGATGATCGCGTAGGCGTGGAACCAGAAGCCTCCGGCCCGGCCGGGCAGCCGGGTGACGTCGGAGGAATTCCGGATTCGCTCGGACGGGCTGTCGGCGACCGCACCGCCCTCGACACCGCCGCCGGCGAGGGCTGTGCCTTCCTTGTCGCTCTCCTTCCGCCCCACCCGTCCCCGCACGGGGCCGGCGTGCCCAACGCCCGTCTCCCGAACCGGTGGTGAAGGGGGGCAGTCCGACTTTGCCGGGCGTACTCCCTGAGCGTACGTACTTCGGCTGCTCGTGGGGCAGTTGGCATGCTGCCGGGGAGGTCTCGGCGGGAGATGTGATTCAGGTCACCGGTGTTTGGCGGGGGAAGTGGCATGCCGGGTTCCATGAGCCTGGCATGCTCATGCGTGGCTACTGAGGGGTAACCGCAGTCTGCATCCCGCGTCCTGCGTCGTGGATGCCCGGTTCGCGTGGTGTCGACGCGCCCGCGATGCGGCGTCGCCATGACCCGCCACGGTCTCGCGCGCCGTCCCCTCCGCGCCACCTCCTGAAGCGCACCCCCCAAATCATCGCTCCCGAGGATCACGCGTGCACAAATTCAGACGACATGCCTTGATTTCGGCGCTGTCGGCGGTCACCGCCGCCACCCTGCTGACGACCGGCTGTTCCGCCGGATCCCGGTCCGCCGCTGACGGGGCGGCGCCCACCGCGACGGCCGAGCCCTCCGGGGCCGGTGCGGCCGAGGAGCAACTCGCCGTCGTGTCGGCCGCGACCGACGGCCCGACACCCACCGCCGTGGCCGACGCGGACGCGGACACCGTGGGTCAGGTCAAGGCACGGAAGTCCGCGCTCAAGGTCGCCTCGTACGACGAGGAGAGCGGCCGGGCGGTGATCTCGGCCCCGCCGGGCGCGTCGTCCGGATCCGGGTCCGCCCCGTCGTCGGCCGCCTCGGAGACGGCGTCCGCGGCTCCGGACGCCGGGACCCCGGACGCCGACGGGACCCCGGGTGCGGGCGTGACGTCGGACCCGGAGAGGACTCCGGAGCCGGGCGGCGCGGAGCCGGAGGCAGTCGTGGCCGTGGGCGACGTCATCGCCAGTGCCCCCGCTCCCGGCGCCCCCGACGGTCTGCTCGCCGAGGTCACGGAGATCGTCGGTACCGCTGCGGACGGCGACGGTACGACGGTCCAGACGAAGCCCGCCGAACTCACCTCCGTGCTCGGCGAGTCCACGGCGGACGGCACCGTCCGCGTCGACCCGTCCACCATGGAGGTCGACCCGCTCGTCCAGGGCGTGAAGGTCTCCTGGGCGAAGACCGGCGACCTCACGTCCGGCCCCGAGGGCGCGAAGCTCCCGCTCGGCAGTCTGCGCCTCGACGTCGGTGCCGCCGTGGAGACCGCCGAGGGAGCCCCGGCATCGGCCGCCGCCTCGGTCGAGGGCTTCGTGCAACTCGCCCCGGAAGTCTCCTTCTCGTACGACGGCTCCGGTTCGGGCGCGGGCTCCTCGCCCGGCGGCGCGTTCCTGGGGCTCTCCGGAGACTGGGCGTCCCAGTGGTCGCTGAAGGGCCGCGCGGCGGGGCCGACCGACGGCCGGCCGATCCGTATCCCCTTCGCCGAGCTCCACGCCGACCCCGTCATCCAGGTCGGCCCGGTCCCCATCGTCGTCAACCTCGACCTCGTCTGCTACTTCGCGGTGGACGCCGACGGCCGCGTGACCGTCGACGTCGAACAGGACGTCGAGGGCGACTTCAGGGTCGGCGGCAACTTCACCTGGTCCGAGGGCTGGACGGGCGTGAGTGAGTCCGACATGACGGGCGAGCCCCTGAAGGCGGCCGTCACAGGGGTCGGCGAGGTCGAGGCGGCTCTGGGCGCCGAGGCCACGGTCGGCCTCTACGGCACGGTGGGCGTCACCGCCGACCTGGCCCCGTATCTGCGGACGGAAGCCGCGGCCTCGGCCGAGGGCTCGGCGGACGGCACGGGCTCGGCGTCGGGCTCGTGGGCCCTCTACGGCGGCGTCGACCTGACCGGCACCCTGAACGTCCAGCTCTCCATATTCGGCACGCCCCTGTTCCAGAAGAGGATTCCGCTGGGTGCACTGCACGAGGAGTGGTTGCTGACGAAGGGCGAGACGGCCACGTCGTAGCGGTCGTGGCCATGTCGCGGCTCTCGCCACCGTGCAGGCGGTCCGTGACCCATGCGGTGGTGCCGTGACCCCTGCGGCGGTGCCGTGACCCCTGCGGCGGTGCGGGCTGTGCCATCGATTCCCCGGCGCAGCCCGCGTCCCCCGCGAGTACCGCCCGGCCGTGCCGCCGGCCGGTCTGGCCGCACCTCAGGGAGGCACCCCCTCGACCTGCCCGTGCGGTGCTCGGCGAACCGGTGTGCCTACAGCGCGACCGCTGACGGCGGGCCGGAGCGTCGACGGGTCGACCTTCCGGCGTTCGCCCGCGGAGCGTGACCCCTCGTCGGTAGATTGGCGCTCGACTCACGAGGCGGAGGGGGCCCTGTGGTTGAGAAGGTCGTCGGTGGTCTCGTCCTGGCTCTGCTCACCTTCGCAGGGCGTACCCTCTGGCAGAACCGGCGGCATCTGAGGCTACTGCTGGTCCTGGCCACACCGTGGCGGCAGGTCCGGGTCTCGGTGGCCGTGCTGCTGCGCGTCCATGACGAGGACCGCTTCGTCCTCTTCACCGCGCCGACCCGCCCCGGTGCCTTCGGCCCGCCGGGCGGGGTGGTCAAGTACCGGGAGCCGGCCTTTCCCGCTCTGGAGCGTCTGGGCTTCGCGTGCGAGCGGCGCAACAGCGCCGCCATGCGGTTCGATCTGCGGGGCTTCCTTCCCGCCGCCCGGGTGCTCGCCTTCGCCCGCTGGCTCCAACGCGGGGACGGCCGGGAGCCGTGGACCGAGGGCCTGCGGCGGGAACTCCTCGAGGAACTGGGCGAGGTCGGCCACGACGAACTCGCCGAAGCTGCCCGGAACGTTGCTTTCCAGCATGTGCGGCGCGTCATCGACGGCCCCATGCAGGTTGCCGGAGAAAGCTACAGCCAGATTCGTTTCTTCGAGGTGTTCGACCTGGTGCCGGACAGGTCCGAGGCAGCGGAATTGCGTGCCACGCTGATCGCTCTCGCAAATGACGCGACGGAGGTCTCGGTCATCGGTGCGACCCGCCGGGAGATCACCCTCGGTCGGGCGGGAGTGCACGTGGTACTGCCGCAGTCCGCCTTCCTGATCGGAGACCGGCGCTATCGCGGGGACATCCATCCCGTGAGCTGAGATTCGGACCGTCTTTGTGTGAAGCGATGGCAGCGGTTCGGCGACTCTGCTGGGATATGAGCCGCCAGGACGCGTGCGGCGCCATCCGGCCGCGCGCGCCGGTCACTCGAGGGGGTAGTGATGGCTGCTGGTGTGGCCACAGAGATTCTTCAGCACTCTGCGGAGACGCTGGAGACCGCGCTCTACGACGCGATCCAGGCGGTGCCCTCCCTGGAAAGGGACACGCGCTTCCGGAAGGCGCGCGAGGGCCTGATGAAAACGCAGGAGCAACTGGCAAAGGGCTACCAACACATTCCCGGCTACTTCCTCGCGAACGGTGCCTCGACCGTGGCCGAGCACTATATGCAGAGGGACGGTGCACGGGCGCGCGTGTTACTCGAACTCGCCGTCCACCTGTTCGAGTCCGAGAACGACGACGGTCGCTACACGCCCTCGATCGAAAACTGCCGCGGCAGGCTGGACCAGCTGGGACCGGCGCCCGCAGGCCGGCAACCGGAACCGGTCCTGCCGTCGGGAGCAGGCGACGCCGCGGCCACGGCCGCGGCGTCCGCCGCGGTGGCAGCGGTCACCCCGCCTCGGTCACCCGAGCAGACCACGCCGGCCATCCCGGCCGCGCCGACCACGGAGACCGCGCCGACCACGCAGACCACCGCTTCCGCCACGGACGTCGCGGCCGGCGGCGGTGGCGTCGCCGCGGTCTCGGTGGCCACCGGTGGCGACACGGCGGCGGCCGGCGCCGTGGCCGCCTCGCGGTTCGCCACGCAGCTGAACGCCACCCGGGACTGGGACGCACTCCTCGACGACTGGCGCACCGGAGACCCCGACGAGACCGCGGTCCGGCAGCTGGTGGGGGAGCTGGGCGTGCGCATCACCGAGCTGCTCCGTACGCATGCCTCGGTCTCCTCGGAGTCACTCCTGCCGATCATCGAGGAGGACCTGCGCCAGCTGCCCGGTCATCTCGCCCCGGTCTCCGTCCCCGGCGACGACGCCCAGGCACTGCACCAGCGCGCCAAGGACGCCCGGAGCACCTGCCGGTCGGAGATGCTGGCGTACGCCAAGGGCGGCACCGTGGTGGACGTGGACGTCCTGCGCCGGCACTGGCTGGCCAGCGCGCTCTGGAACTACGCGGTGGAGGGCCACTGGCACTCCAGTGGCTACCAGACCCTCGCCGACCTGCTCGGCTATCTGCAGCTCATCCAGATCTCCTACCGCTACCACGCGGCCAAGCGCGAACTGCTGCTGGACGTGACCGAAACGGCCGTCCTCCTCGCGCTCGGCGAGCTCCGTGACACCGAGCTGAACCGCGTGCCGCACGTCAGCGGCTGGCTGCGGCACGCCGTCGGCATCCATCTCCTCGTCGGCGGACCCGACCCCACCGCGCCCAACGAGCTCCGGTTCAACGAACTGATCCAGGATCCCAAGTTCGCCGACCGGCACATCTACGCCGAGTACTGGGCGACCCGCGTGCTCAACCGCTGGACCGAGGAGACGCAGCACCGCAGCAGCGTCGCCCTCACCCTGCTCAAGCTCTCCGGGTGGAAGGCCGACCGGCTGGACCGCCTGCTCGACCTGCTGTACTCCTCCACGGGGTACTACGGCGACTCGGGAACCGCGGAGGAGCGGCAGGAAGCCCTCGCCTTCTGGCGCAAGGCGGGCATGGACATGCTGGCCACGATCCGGATGGTGCGGGTCGCCCGCAACCCCTGGGAGACCGGCGCCGCCACGGCGGCCGGCTTCCTGTCCATGGGCGACCAGGACGCGTCCGTACAGGTCTCGAACCGGCTTCTGCAGGGTATCGCCGCCGAGCTGGCCCCCGGGCCGCAGGGCACCATGGTCCAGGGTGCCCTGTTCGCCGGCCGGTCCGTACCGACCTTCCTCGCCCTGGACAGCTTCGGTCCGGTCGGTGTGCTGAAGATCGACGAAGTGGCGAAGGTACGCCGGGAGAAGGAGAACTTCGACCGGTTCGCGGAGGCGTACCTCCGGCCCGTGTACCGGGCCAGCAAATGCGTCGTCGGCAGCACCACCATCGCCAACAGCAGCAACGGCGACCTCTACCAGGGCATCTTCACCTCCTACGTCTTCCGGCACCGTGACGAACCGAAGACGCTGCGGGACTGGGTGCGCACCGCGGACCCCGAGGCGCTCCAGCCGGTCGTCGAGGAGGTCTTCATGGACGCCCTCGGCCCGTGGCTCAGCCAGGCCCAGCGCACCATCGGCGATCTGCGCGGCGAGTACCCCGCCCTCCGCCCCGCCGCCTTCGAGCTGACCAGCTACGCCCCCGGCAAGAACGCCGAGTCCGAACTGGAGCACTTCCGGCTGCCCGAGGTCGCCGACATCTTCGGCATCGACGGTGGACTGCCCTGGCGGTACCGCCGGCTCGGCTATCTGCTGGAGAACTCCGCGCTCGGCAAGAGCCCGTTCGCCGCCGACCCCGACTACGGATCCGTCACCAACCCCCTGTGGCTGGTCGCGCACATGGCGGAGATCGGGGAGTGGGACGCCGGTACCGACACCCTCTTCGAACAGCTCCTGTACGACCAGCAGTACGGCGTCACCACCGCCTCCTACCTCACCTGTGTCTGCCACGGCGACCTCCACGGCGAGAACGTGCTGGCCAGCGGGCCGGACGGGCGGCGCCCCGATCTCTACGTCATCGACTTCGAGACGACCCACCAGGGCCACATCTGCAAGGACTTCGCCCGGCTCGAATCCGCCCTGTGGTCACGGACGTTCTCCTGGAACCACGACCAACTCCTCCAGGTGCGCTCCTGGTTCGTCGGCGCACTGCGCGGCACCGCCATGTGGGAGTCGGCCATTCCCGAGGACGTCGACCCGGACGTCCGGCGGGTCCTGCTGTGCGTCGCCAAGCTGCGCGCCATCCTCAAGGGCTGCGAGCAGAAGAACTGGCCCTTCGGCGAGGCCGAGTACCAGTGGGCGCTGCTGGCGTCCCTGCTGCCGTTCGCCCGCTACCGTGATCACGACAGCCAGGTCAACCGTCATCTCCCCTTCCTGCTGGCGGCGGACGTCGCGGACGTGCTGGTGGAGCGGGCCGAGGGGGCAGCCGCCGCCCGTTGACTCCGGGCCGGCCGCCTTCCCCGGTACGCGAGAACCCCTGCCGCTCCTCTCCGGGGCGGCAGGGGTTCCTTGCGCACGTACGACCGTCAGGCCTGCCCGACGAACCCCGCCCATGCCTCATGCGACACACGGAGGACGGGTCCGGAGGCGCTGCCCACGGTGGTGCAGCAGACCCTGTACCGGGCCGTGCAGGAGTCCCTGACCGACGCCGTCAAGCACGCGCCCGGACGCCCTGCCCGGCGGCGGCCACGGGCTGCTGGGCCTCGGCGAGCGGGCCGCCCTGCTGGGCGGGGAGCTGACCGCAGGACCGGAGGGCGGCGGATTCCGGGTGCGGATGCGGCTGCCTGCCCGTCCGCGGGGCGGCGGCGGGACGGGCTGGCAGGGGTAGTGGCCGTGTACTCCGACCAGGGCCGTTTGCCCCGGTCACGGGCCGTGCGCTCCGGTCAGGCGGTGGCAGCGACCATCTGCGGTCCCGATCAGGTGACCCGGCCCCCCTGCCCCGCCCGACAGCCACCGAGCCCGGTGCCGGCCCGAGGCCGCCGGAACGGCGAGGCGACCTGGCGCGGCTCCGGGACGTCCGGCACGATCGGGCCGGACCCGACCCCGGAAGGTGCGCAGCCCATGATGACGCCGGACACCCTCGCCGACGTGTCGGACGTCGGCCCCTACTTCGCCGTGGCCGCCGGCCCCCGTGCCGACGCCGGGCTCTTCCGGCCGCTCACCGCGCTGTACACGGACCCGGCGGTCCTCTCGGCGTATGTGGCGGAGGTGGGCCGGCGGCTGGACACCGTGCAGCGCAGGGTGGCCGCGTCCACGCTGCACATCGGCATCGCCGCCCGGCTCTGGTCGGTCGCCCTCGCCACCGCGGCGCTGACCGGCCGGGTCCCCGACCTGTCGCCCGACCGGCTGTGGTGGCGCACCCCCGACAGCGGCCCCATCGAGCTGTGGCTGCCCGAACCGGCCGCGCTGCCTGAGGCCGATGTCGCCGACGGGTTGTACGGCACCGTCGTCGGCGCCAATCTGCGGCCCCTGGGGGAGGCGTTGCGCCGCGACTGCGGGCTGTCCGCCAAGGTGCTGCCCGGCAACGCGGCCTCCGCACTGCTCGGCGCCGTCCGGGTGCTGCGGGACCGGCGCCCCGCCGCCCCCTGCCCGCCGCTCGGCCCGGCCACCGCCCTGCTGGCCCGCGAGCCGCTCGCGAGCTCCGGCACCCACGGCACCGACCCGCTCACCACCTACCGGCGCAGCAGTTGCTGCCTGTACTACCGGGTCCGGGGCGGGGGCTACTGCGGCGACTGTGTCCTCACCGGGCCGGGCCGGCGGAGCGGAACGTAAGGTTTCCGTCATCTCTCCCGGGATCCGCAGCGGCCCTCCGTTGCGTTGAATGGGACGACGACAGCAGGATCCGACGAAGCGAGGCGGGAATGGTACGTGTGCGACAGGCCCTGGGCAGGCCGTGGGTCATCGGGGTGCTGGTGGTGGCCGTGGCCGGGGCCGGCTTCGGGCTGTACTGGTTCCAGCCGTGGAAGCTGTGGCAGGACGAGACGGTCGAGGAGGCGCTGCCCGGCGCGGTGAGCACCTCCGCTCCGGCCGACCCGTCCGCCCCGGCGCCGGGAGACTCGCCCGCCGGGGCCCCGGCGGAGCCGTCCGCCGACACCGCTGCCTCGCCCAGCGCGCCCGCCGGGCCGCAGACGCTGGCCGGCGGCGAACTGATCAGCCACGAGCACGCCACCTCCGGGTCCGTGAAGCTGGTCCGGCTCGCCGACGGCAGCCATGTCGTCCGGCTGGAGAACCTCGACACCAGCAACGGACCCGACCTGCGGGTGTGGCTGACCGACGCGCCCGTCAAGGAGGGCCGGGCCGGCTGGCACGTCTTCGACGACGGCGCCTACGTCAGCCTCGGAAAGCTCAAGGGCAACAAGGGCAGCCAGAACTACACCGTGCCCGAGGACGTCGACCTGTCCAAGTACAGCAGCGTGAGCATCTGGTGCGACCGCTTCGACGTCTCCTTCGGCGCCGCCGAACTCGCCCGCGCCTGAGGCCCGGTGGGGAGCGGCGCCCGGCCGGTCAGACGGGCTGCGCGGGCCAGTCCAGCAGCCGGGCGCCGATCACCGCCGTCTGCAGCATGTACCGGTGCGCCGGGTCGGCCGGGTTGGCGCCGGTGAGCTGGTGGATGCGCTCCAGACGGTAGGTCAGGGCGCGCACGCTCAGCGCCAGCCGGCGGGCCGCCTCGGCGGCGACACAGCCGGAGTCGAAGTACGCGGTGAGCGTGTCCAGCAGCGGCCGGGCACCGCCCCGGGCGCCGGTCAGCGGGCCCAAAGTGTTCACCACGAGGTCGGACATGGCCTGCCGGTCCCGGGTGAGCACCGGGTAGACCAGCAGGTCGGCGGCGCGCAGCACCGGGTCGTCAAGCTCGAGGCGCTCCGCCAGCTCCAGGGCGTTCAAGGCCTCCTCGTAGCTGTGCACGACCCCGCCGGGGCCGGGCTGGGGCCGGCCGATGGCGACCCGGCCGCCGTCGGTGGCCGCGTGAGCCTGCTTGGCGAAGTGGGTGAGGATCTCGTCCTGGTGGCCCGGCGCGATGCACAGCAGCCGCCCGTCCTTGGTGGTCAGCAGGATGCTGCGGTCCCCGAAGCGCGATATCAGCGCGTGCTCGACCCGGCGCGGCACCGCGTGGCCCTCGTCGTAGGAGTCCGGGCCCTGCGCCACGGCCACCGCATGGGCGTGCGACAGCCGCAGCCCGAAGCGCTCCGCACGCTCGGCGAGCCGGCCCAGGTCGGAGCGGCCGTAGAGCAGGTCGTCGATGAACTCCCGGCGGGCCGCCTCCTCCTGGCGCACCGCGATCCGCTGCGCCCGCTCGTAACCCTCGGCGAACGCGTCGACGGCCTGCTGGACGGTGGCCAGCGCCCGGTCCGCCGAGCCCGGGGTGCGGGGCCAGGCCTCGCGGGCGGCGGACAGATGGGCGCTCACCAGGGTGCGCAGCCCGTACCCGGCCTCCGCGGCCTGCTCGCCCAGGACTCGCCGGGAGGCGATCTCGTCCCGGGTCAGTCGGCGGCCGGTGGCCGCGGCCTCGGCCAGGATCAGGGCGTACCCGTCCAGATACTGCTCCGGAATTTCCCGCTCCGCCACATCTCCCCCGCTTCTCTGACGCGCCGCTGACGGTTCCTCAGCGGCTGACCGGCATGCAGACCCTAATGAACTCTGCTTGGTTCCGGCAATGCGACCGAAGGCCCCGCGGCGGCACCATGACGTACGGGGAGCACAGCGGATGGTTCCGGTGCCGGGCGTCTGCCGGACCCCGGCAGACGCCCGGCACCGGAACCCGGTCGAGCCGCGCGCCGGGCCCGCGTGCGACCGCCGCCCACGGCACTCCTCGCACCGCCCGCTCTCCCGCCGTACCGCTTCACTCCGCCGCACGGACATTTCGCCCGCCACAAGGACGTATCCCATGAATCCCATCACCTTGGGCCTCGGTGTGCTCGCCGTCGCCCTCGTCCTGCTCGCCTTCCTCGTCCTCACCCGGCTGTTCCGCAAGGTGGACCAGGGCAAGGCACTGATCGTCTCCAAGCTGCGCAAGGTCGACGTGACCTTCACCGGACAGGTCGTGCTGCCGGTGCTGCACCGGGCCGAGGTGATGGACATCTCGGTGAAGACCATCGAGATCACCCGGGCCGGCCGGGAGGGCCTGATCTGCCGGGACAACATCCGCGCCGACATCCGGATCTCGTTCTTCGTGAAGGTCAACAAGACCGTGGAGGACGTCATCCGGGTCGCCCAGGCCGTCGGCACGGCCCGCGCCAGCGACCGGAACACGCTGCAGGAGCTGTTCCACGCCAAGTTCTCCGAGGCGCTGAAGACCGTCGGCAAGCAGATGGACTTCACCGACCTGTACACCAAGCGCGAGGAGCTGCGTTACCGGATCATCGAGGTCATCGGCGTCGACCTGAACGGCTACCACCTGGAGGACGCCGCGATCGACTTCCTGGAGCAGACGCCGCTCACCCAGCTCGACCCGGCGAACGTCCTCGACGCTCAGGGCATCCGCAAGATCACCGAGCTGACCGCGGTGGAGCACGTCCGCACCAACGAGGCGCAGCGCACCGAGGAGAAGGAGATCACCCGGCAGAACGTCGACGCCCGTGAGGCGGTGCTGGAGCTGGAGCGCAGGCAGGCCGACGCGGAGATCCGGCAGAAGCGGGAGATCGAGACCGTACGCGCCCGCGAGGAGGCCGAGACCGCCCGGGTGGTGGAGGAGGAGCGGCTGCGCGCCCAGTCGGCGTTCCTCGCCACCGAGGAGCAGCTCGGTGTGCAGCGCGAGAACCAGGCCCGCGAGGTCGCCGTCGCCGCGAAGAACCGCGAGCGGGTCATCGCCGTCGAGAACGAGCGCATCGAGAAGGACCGGCTGCTCGAGGTCATCGCCCGGGACCGGGAGACGGACCTGACCCGGATCGCCGCCGAGAAGGAGGTCGAGGCCGAGAAGCGGCAGATCGCCGAGGTCGTGCGGGAGCGGGTCGCCGTGGACCGCACGGTCGCCGAGCAGGAGGAGTCCATCAAGAAGCTGCGCGCCGTGGAGGAGGCCGAGCGGCAGCGGCAGGCCGTGGTGATCGCCGCCGAGGCCGAGGCGCAGGAGCGGCTCGTCAAGGACATCAAGGCCGCCGAGGCCGCCGAACAGGCCGCCGCCCACCGCGCCGCCGAGCAGCTCACCCTCGCCGAGGCGCAGATGAAGGCCGCCGACCTGGAGGCCAAGGCCAAGCAGCGGCTCGCCGAGGGCATCCAGGCGGAGGCCGCCGCCGAGGGGCTGGCCGCCGTGCAGGTCCGCGACAAGGAGGCCGAGGTCATCGAGAAGGCCGGCCGTGCCGAGGCCGAGGCCACCGAGGCACGCCTGCGCGCCGAGGCGGAGGGGGCGAAGGCGCGGGCGCTCGCGGAGGCCGCTGCCGTCGGAGAGAAGCTCAAGGCCGAGGCACAGGGCCTGACCGAGAAGGCTGCGGCGATGGCCGCACTGGACGAGGCCTCCCGGGGGCACGAGGAGTACCGGCTGCGCCTGGAGGCCGAGAAGGACATCCGGCTGGCCGGTCTCGAGGTGCACCGGCAGGTCGCGGAGGCACAGGCCACGGTGCTCGCCACCGGTCTGGAGAACGCCGACATCGACATCGTCGGCGGCGAGTCGGTCTTCTTCGACCGGCTGCTGTCCTCGGTCGCGCTCGGCAAGGGCGTCGACGGCTTCGTCCAGAACTCCGAGACCGCACAGGCGCTGGCCGGTCCCTGGCTGAACGGCTCGGCCGACTTCACCGCCGACCTGACCCGCGTCCTCGGCTCGCTGTCCACCGGCGACGTGCAGAACCTCACCGTGTCCGCGCTGCTGATGCGGCTGATGAACGCCGGCGGCGCCGACGCCGGGCAGCTGAAGGTCCTCCTCGACAAGGCGGACGAACTCGGCCTGGCCGACCGGCCGCTGACCGCGATGGCCAACGGCGCGGTCCGACACTCCTGAGAGGGACCCCATGACCACCGGCTCCACCGGCCAGGCGTCCGGCTCCACCGGCCAGGCGTCCGGCATCGCTCGTCCGGCGTCCGGCTCGACCGCTCGTCCGGCGTCCGGCTCCACCGGCCAGGCGTCCGGCACCGCCCGTCCGCGGACCGGCACCCGTCCGGGGACCGGTTCCACCGGCTCGGACCCTGCCGCCGCCGGACCTGGCTCCGGCGGCACGGACCTGGACACCGGCACCTACGAGGTGCTGCGCGACCGGCTCACCGCGCAGGCCGCCGAACTGGCCCGCCGCGCCGAGGCCCTCGACGCCCGCCGCACCGAGGAGTTCGGGTCGCAGCGGCTGGAGCTGGCCGGCACCGAGCGGCTGCGTACCGAGCACACCGCGGTGCCCCGGGACATCACCGTCGTCGGCGACACCCTGCTCTTCGGCTACGAGACCGTTCCCGGCCGCGGCGAGGGCACCGGCGTCGCCGACGTCCTCGCCCTGCACGGCCGCGACCTGGAGCGGCTGCCGTCCGGCGCGGTGCCCGGCCTGCTGGACGACGCGGACTTCGTCCGCGAGTGCGGGGCCCTGCACCGCTACTTCCGGCAGGCCCGCCCGGAGCGGCTGCGCCGGCTGCCCGGCAAGCTGCTGGCCGTCTTCCGCACCGGCGAGAAGGCCACGGACATCCGGGTGCTGCGCTGGTCCGTGCCGGAGGAAGGGCCCGTCTCCTTCCTGGACGCACGCGGCGAGCGGGACCACGTCCGGCCGCCCGCGCACGACGTGGAGTGGACCGCGGCCACCCGCGAGGACCACGTACTCGGCCGCCATCCGCACGTCTCCGTCGCGGACGAGGTGTTCGTCTCCACCGTCGGCGGTGCCCTCACGGTCAAGACCGAGAACGACACCGGGACCCCGGACGGCATCCACGCCGAACCGGTCGACGAGCCGCTGCAGTCGCTCGCCGACGCCGACATCGCGCACGCCCGGGTCGGCGCGCTGATCCTGCTGCGGATCCGCCCCTACAAGGAGGACACCGACCGCCACCTGGTCTTCAACACCCTCACCAGGGCCGTCGTCCGCCTCGACGGCATCGGGCAGGGCTGCCGCCGTCTCCCCGACGACCAGGGCGTCGTCTTCCCCGGCGGCTACTGCCTGGCCACCGGCGGCCACAAGACCTTCGACCTGGACCCCACCGGCCTGGAGTTCGAGCGGGAGATCCGCTCCCCGAACGGCGAGGACGTGCTGTACGCGTTCCACGCCCCCGGCGCCGGCCGCAGCCTGCTGCTGCCCTACCACCTGATCCGCAAGGAGATCGCCACCCCGCTGCCCTGCCGCGGCTGGGCGCTGTTCGACGACGGCACCCTGGTGCTGCTGCGCACCGAGGGCGACGCCCCGCAGCGCGTCCACCCCGTCCAGGTGTGGCGCTCCCCGTACGTCTCCGACACCCACGCCGCCGCCCGCCCCGTCGGCACCGGGCCGCTCGCCCGTGTCGGCAACGCCGACCTGGTGCGCGCCGTCTCCGACTGCCTGTCCGTGGCCCGCGCCGTCGCCGACACCACCCCCACCGGCGAGGTGTACGCCGAGCTCGCCGCCGCCTGTGTCCGCACCGCCGACGCCCACCACTGGCTCGCCGAGCCCGAACTGGGCGATCTGCACACCCCGCTGGCACAGGTCAGGCAGACGGCCGAGCAGGTGCTGGCCGAGTTCGAGACCGTCCGGGCACTCACCCGGCAGGCCGCCGAGGCCCTCGACGAGGCAGAGGAGAGCCTCGCCGCAGTGGTGCGGCGGCTGCGCGGCGAGGTACCCCGGGGCGCCGCCGAGTGGGTCGCCGGACTGACCGGTCTGCGCCGGGCCCAGGGGCAGCTGCTCACCCTCAAGGACCTGCGGTACGCCGACACCGACCGCATCGACGCGCTCGCCGCCGGCGCCGAGGCCGATCTCGCCGGCTTCGGCCGGCGGGCCGTCGAGCACCTGGCCCGCGAGGACGCCTTCGCCGGGCAGCACGCGGACATCGAACAGCTGGTCGCCGACGCCGAGGCGGTCGCCACCGTCGCCGAGGCCGCGCCGGTCGCGGAGCGGCTGGACGGACTCGCCGACGGGCTGCGCACGGTCACCGAGGTAGTCGCCGGGCTGGACGCCGGCGACGCCACGGTACGCACCGCGGTACTGGAGCGGATCGCCGAGGTGCTCGGCGGCGCCAACCGGGCCCGCGCCACGCTCGACGCCCGCCGCCGCGAACTGCTCCAGGCCGAGGGGCGGGCCGCGTTCGCCGCCGAGTTCGCCCTGCTCGGCCAGGCCGTCACCGGGGCGCTGGCCGCCGCGGACAGCCCGCGGGCCTGCGACGAGCAGCTCGCCGGGCTGCTGGTGCAGCTGGAGAACCTGGAGTCCCGGTTCGCCGAGCACGACGGCTTCCTGACCGAGCTCGCCGACAAGCGTGACGAGCTGCACGAGGCCTTCGCCGCCCGCAAGCAGACCCTCGCCGACGCCCGCGCCCGCCGCGCCGAACGGCTCGCCGACTCCGCGGACCGGGTGCTGACCACGCTCACCCGGCGCGCCGCGGCGCTGCCCGACGCGGACGCGATCGCCGCGTACTTCAGCTCCGACCCGATGCCCGCCAAGGTCCGCCGGCTCGCCGGGGAACTGCGCGGACTGGACGAGGCGGGGCGCGCCGAGGAACTCGACGGCAGGCTCACCGCCGCCCACCGCCAGGCCCTGCGCGCCCTGCGCGACCGCACCGACCTGTACACCGACGACGGCCGCACCCTCCGCCTCGGCGCCCATCGCTTCGCCGTCAACACCCAGCCCCTCGACCTCACCCTCGTCCCGCACGGCGACGGCCTCGCGCTCGCCCTGACCGGCACCGACTACCGCGCCCCGGTCACCGACCCCGAGCTCACCGCGGACCGCCAATACCGGGACCGCCCCCTGCCGTCGGAGTCGCCCGGGGTCTACCGGGCCGAACATCTCGCCGCCCGGCTGCTCGACGAGCACGGCCCGGCCGCACTCGCCCGCACCGGCGATCTCGCCGGCCTGGTCCGGCAGGCCGCCGAGGCCGCGTACGACGAGGGCTACGAGCGCGGCGTCCACGACCACGACGCCACCCTGATCCTGGCCGCGCTGCTCCGGCTGCACGAGGGCGCGGGCCCGCTGCGCCACGAGGCCGCCGCCCGCGCCGCCGCCCAGCTGTTCTGGGCGCACGGCACCACCGCCGAGGCCCGCGCGGCCTGGAACCGGCGCGCGGTGTCGCTGGCCCGTGCCCGGGACACCTTCGGCACCGCGCCCGCCCTCGGCGGCCTGCGCGGCGAGCTGGCCGAGGCGATCGGCGGCGACACGGCGGACGCCGCCGCGGACTACCTGCTCCAGGAGCTGACCGGCGGCCCCGACGGGTTCGTCCTCGCGGCCGGCACCCGGGAGCTGCTGGACTCCTTCCGCCGCGCCGTGGACGCCCGCGCCTACGACGACGACCTGGCCGCCCTGCCCGACCTCGACGCCCGCCGGCACCTGGCCACCGCCTGGCTGTCCGCGTACGCGGAGTCCACCGGCACCGATCCGTCCCCCGGAGACCTGGCCGAGGCGGTCGCCGCCGAGCTCTGCCCCGGGCTGACCCGGTACCTCTCGGACGCGCCGCTCGCCGAGACCGTCGAGGGCCTCCTCGGCAGCCACCCCCGTGTCCGGGGCCGGTCGCTCACCGTCCGCGTCGACGAGCTGCTCGCGCGCACCCGCCGGTTCCGCGACCGCGACGTGCCCGGTCACCGCGCCCACCAGCGGCGGCGCAGCGCCCTGGTGGCGGCCGAACGGGCCCGGCTGGGCCTGGACGCCTACCGGCCGCGGGTGCTGTCCACGTTCGTGCGCGGCCGACTGGTCGACGAGGTGTACCTGCCGCTGGTCGGCGACAGCCTCGCCAAGCAGCTCGGCACGGCGGGGGAGGCCGGGCAGCCCGGCCGGCCCGGCACCGGCGGACTGCTGCTGCTGGTCTCCCCGCCCGGCTACGGCAAGACGACGCTCATGGAGTACGTCGCCGAGCGGCTCGGCCTGATCCTGGTCAAGGTCGACGGCCCCGCCCTCGGCCACGCCGTCACCTCCCTCGACCCGGCCGAGGCACCCGACGCCACGGCCCGCCGCGAGGTCGAGAAGATCAACTTCGCGCTGGAGGCGGGCAACAACGTCCTGCTCTACCTCGACGACATCCAGCACACCTCGCCCGAGCTGCTGCAGCGGTTCATCCCGCTGTGCGACGCCACCCGCCGGATCGAGGGCGTCCGGGACGGGCAGCCGCGCAGCTACGACCTGCGGGGCAAGCGGTTCGCGGTGTGCATGGCGGGCAACCCCTACACCGAGTCCGGTGGCCGGTTCCAGGTGCCCGACATGCTCGCCAACCGGGCCGACGTCTGGAACCTCGGCGAGGTACTGACCGGCAAGGAGGACGCCTTCGCCGCGAGCTTCGTGGAGAACGCCCTCACCGCCAACCCGGTGCTGGCCCCGCTGGCCGGCCGCGACCGCGCCGACCTGGACCTGCTCGTGCGGCTGGCCGCCGGTGACCCCACGGCGCGCGCCGACCGGCTGACCCACCCGTATCCGCCGGCCGAGCTGGAGCGGATCCTGGCCGTGCTGCGGCATCTGCTCACCGCCCGGGAGACGGTCCTGGCGGTGAACGCCGCCTACATCGCCTCGGCGGCCCAGGCGGAGGCGGCCCGTACCGAGCCGCCGTTCCGGCTGCAGGGCTCGTACCGCAACATGAACAAGATCGCCCAGCGGATCCGGCCGGTGATGAACGACGCCGAGCTGGCCGCCGTGATCGAGGACCACTACACGGCCGAGGCGCAGGCGCTGGCCACCGGCGCGGAGGCCGGTCTGCTCCGGCTGGCCGAGCTGCGCGGCACCCTCACCGCCGAGCGGGCGGCCCGCTGGGCGGAGGTCAGGGCGGCGTATGTGCGGACACAGACGCTGGGCGGCCCCGAGGGGGATCCCCTCACCCGCGCGGTGGCCGCGCTGGGGCTGCTCGCCGACCGGGTCGCGGCCGTGGAGTCGGCGATCCGGCGGGTCTCCGACCCCCGCCACCACCTCATGACCGTCCCCAACGGCCGGCCCGCCGGGCGGGGCCCCGGCCATGGGCCGCACTGAGCACGGCAGCGGCCGGCCGCTGCGCGCGCTCGGGGACCCGCCGGGGGCGGCGGAGGCCCGTCGCCGGGCCCGTGCGGGTACGGCCCTGCTGCTGGCGCTGCTGGTACTGCCCTGCCTCCTGTGCTCCCTGGCCGCGACCCGCCCGGTGGGCGTGGTGCTGGGGCTGCTGGCGGGACCGGTGTGCGGGGTGGTGCTGCTGTCCGGGGGACTGTGCGAGGAGCTGCGGCCGGCCCGGCACTCGGCGGCCCGGATGACCGCGCGGACCCTCACCGGCGTGCGCTCGGTCGATCCGCGGCGTCTGGTGGACGTCCGCCTGGTGACGGCGTTCTCGTACGGCGGGGCCGACCACACGGTCCTCGTCCGGGACGCCGACGGGGTACGGCTCGGGGTGACCTCCGCCGCCGGGCGCAGGGTGCTGCGCGGGGCGCTGCAGCGGTCCCCGGCGGGCCCGGCGCCCCGGGTGAGCGCGGCGGCGCGGGCGTTCCTCGGGTCCGGGCGGCCCGGCCGGCTCGTGCTGCACACGGGCCTCGTCCTCGTTCTGGAGGTGTCGGCGATCTGTCTGTACGTGGCGGCCGTACTGGAGCTGGGCGGGGCGGTCTGACCGGATCGGTGCGCACACGGCGAGCGGCCCGCCTGCCACCACGGTGCGTGGTGGCAGGCGGGCCGCTCTGCGGTCTTGCCCGAGGACGGTCAGACGGTGCTCTTCACCGGCTCCTCGTCCTCGTCCTGGCCGTCCGTGTCGCCGGCCCGGCGGGACCGGACGTACTCCAGGAAGGTGTTCAGCTCGCGCTTGACGACCGGGGCGAGCAGGTACAGGCCGATGATGTTGATGACGGCGAGCATGAACAGCACCGCGTCGGCCAGGTCGATCAGCGTCTGCAGCGTGAGCAGCGCACCCGCGACCGCGACGAGCGTGTAGACGACCTTGAAGGTCAGCTCGCTGGCCTTGCTGCGGCCGAACAGGTACGTCCAGGCCTTGAGGCAGTAGTAGCCCCAGGTCAGCACGGTGGAGAGGGCGAACAGCAGCACCGCGACGGTGAGGATGTACGGGAACCAGGGGATGACCGTCTCGAAGGCGTCGGAGGTGATCGTGACGCCGCCGATGCTCTCACCGGCACGGGCCTCGCCCCAGCTGGCCGGGTTGGCGATGACGATGGTCAGCGCGGTCATGGTGCAGATGACGACGGTGTCGATGAACGGCTCGAGCAGGGCGACCAGGCCCTCGCTGGCGGGGTGCTTGGTCTTGACCGCGGAGTGGGCGATCGGGGCGGAGCCGAGACCGGCCTCGTTGGAGAACGCGGCCCGCTTGAAACCGATGATCAGCGCGCCGAGCACACCACCTGCGACGCCCTCGGGGTTGAAGGCACCCTCGATGATCGTGGCGACGGCGTCCGGGACTGCGGTGACGTTGACCAGGATGACGATCAGGCAGCCCGCGATGTAGATGCCGGCCATGGCCGGGACGAGCCGGCTGGTGACGTTGGCGATCGAGCGGATGCCGCCCAGCAGCACGATGCCGACGAGCGCGGCGATCAGGACACCGAAGAACAGGGCGCCCGTCGAGGAGCCGATCGCGCCGTCCTCGCCGCCGGTGACGGAGACCAGCTGCGCGTAGGACTGGTTGACCTGGAAGAGGTTGCCGCCGAAGAGACCGAAGAAGAGGATCATGCCGGAGGCGAGCACGGCGAGGACCTTGCCGAGGGTCTTGCCGTTCTTGCCGAAGCGCTCGGTCAGGCCCTTGGGCAGGTAGTGCATCGGGCCACCGGAGACGGTGCCGTCCGCGTGCACCTCGCGGTACTTCACACCGAGGGTGACCTCGACGAACTTGGAGGCCATGCCCAGCAGACCGCAGAGGATCATCCAGAAGGTGGCGCCGGCGCCACCGATGGAGACCGCCACGGCCACACCCGCGATGTTGCCGAGCCCGACCGTGCCGGAGACGGCGGCGGTCAGCGCCTGGAAGTGGTTGACCTCACCGGTCGACCCCTTCTCGTCGTACTTGCCGCGCACCACGTCGACGGCGAGCCGGAACTTGCGGAGCTGGACGAACCCGAACCACCCGGTGAACACGAGACCCGCGATCACGAGCCAGGCCACGATGAGCGGGAATTCCGTACCTCCCACTGGTACGGAGTAGAAGACCTTTTCGCCGAGCCAGGAGGCTACGGGCTCGAAGAATCCGCTGACGGCTTCGTCCACGGAGTTGGTGAAGGATTCGAGTGACACAGTGGCTACCTCGATGCGCAGGACCGACGCTAGGGGAGTTTGCATCGGCGAGATGTGCGGTCTTAGAGCGAACGCCGTTGTCCGTTCGGCGACCCCGGGTGGGGACGTCCGCGGAGTCGGAACGTGATCACCCTGGTCGTGCAGTCGACTTGTGCGCCGACACTCCGCGGATGACGAGGTGTCGTGCCACCTGCGGAGTTGCGCAGTTCTACCATGAGGTTCACGAAAATTTGAGTGACGCGAATCACATTACGGACCGTGACCTGCGATAAGGCCGGGGATCGCAATCGGACCGTTATCCGGGACGCAAAGTCCGTTCACCGGACACTAATTGGCTGTTCAAACAGTCGTGAGCGTATCGACGGCCCCGGGTCGGGCCGGCGCCCCCCGCCGTTCGCCCCCGGGTCTGCCGTGCCCCGTACCGTCCCGGCCGCCGCCGGGACGGTGGAGCCGCGCGGTGCTCGGGGAGGTGACAATAATGTGTGTCACACAGTAATGTGTAAGTCGTGTCCGTAGAAGAACTCGCCCTGAGCCAGGCGCAGGAGCTGCGCCGCGGGACCGTGGTGCTCGCCTGTCTCGCGCTGCTCCGGCAACCGCAGTACGGCTATGCGCTCCTGGAGACGCTCAACGGCGCGGGGGTCACCGTCGACGGCAACACGCTCTACCCACTGCTGCGGCGCCTGGAGAAGCAGGGGCTGCTCACCAGCGAGTGGAACACCGACGAGTCCCGGCCGCGCAAGTTCTACCGCACCAGCCCCGACGGCGACCGCGTCCGCGCGGGCCTGGTGCGCGAATGGCAGGACCTCGTCGCCTCGATCTCACGACTGACCAAGGAGACCGCATGAGTACGGGGGTGCTCACGGAGCGCTATGTCCACGAGGTCGTCCGGCGGCTGCCGGCCGACCAGCGGGACGACATCGCCGAAGAGCTCCGCGCCACCATCGCCGACACCATCGAGGGCCGCGGCGCCGACGACCCCGGGCGGGCCGAGCGGGAGGTGCTCAGCGAGCTGGGCGACCCGGTGCGGTACGCGGCCCGGTACACCGAGCGGCCGCTCGCCCTGATCGGCCCCGACCTGTACCCCGCGTACATACGGGTACTGGTCACCCTGCTGACCACGGTGCTGCCCGCCCTCACCCTCGCCCTGACGCTGCTGGAGGTCGCCGACAGCGACGACCTCGGCGCCGCCCTGCGGGTCGGCGTCGGCACCCTGATCGGCGTCGGCGCCCAGCTGGTCGCCGCGACCACGCTGGTGTTCGCCGTGACGGAGCGGGTCCGCCACCGCCGCGGCACCGCCGGAGCGGCCCGCTGGACGCCCGACGAACTGCCGGACCTCCGGGAGCCCGACCGGGGCGGCGTCGCGGCACTGGCGGCGGTGGCCTGGGACGTCCTGCTGTTCGCGCTGATCCTCTGGCAGCACACCGCCGAGCCCTACTGGGCCGACGGCGCCGCCGCAGGGGACGGCAAGCACCTGGAGGTGCTGAACCCTGCCCTGTGGTCGGGCTGGATCTGGCCGGTGCTGGCCGGGCTCGTCGCACTCGCCGCGACCGGGATCGCCCGGGTGGCCGGACGCGGCTGGACCCTCCGGCTGGCCGGCTGGCACGCCGCCGCCCAGGCACTGTTCACCCTGCCGCTGGCCTGGGTGCTGTACCGGCAGGAGCTGTTCAACCCGGAGTTCCTCGCCGACGCCACGACCCTCTGGGAGTCCCCTGGGCCCGTCTACACCGGGGCGGCGGTCATCGTCCTCGCCATCGGCGCCAGTTCCGTGGTGAAGGCCTTCCGCACCGCGCGCGGCTGACCTTCGCGGAGCAACCCCGAAGGGGGGGCTGTCCGGCCCGGCCGGACAGCCTCCCTTCGCCCTCTCCGTCATGCCGTCGCCAGCGACTCGCGGATCCGGTTGCGGTCGATCTTGCCGGTCGAGGTCCGCGGCAGCGGCTCCGACACCGTCTCGAACACGCTCGGCACGGCCGCCCGCGCCGCCCGCTCCGCGCAGTACCGACGCAGCGCCAGGACCCCCGCCCCGCCCGGCTCGGTCAGCCGCAGCCGCGCGTGCAGCCGGTGCCCGGCCACCGGATCCGGCAGCGCCACCACCGCCACCTCGGCCACCGCCGGATGCTCCAGCAGGATGCTCTCCACCTGCTGGGTGCTGACCTGTGTGCCGCGCACCTTGACCAGGTGGTCGGTCCGCCCGAGCACGCTCAGCGAGCCGTCATCGTCCCGCCGGACCACGTCGCCGCTGCGGTAGTACACCCGCCCGGGAACGCCGTCGGGATGCGGACCGAACCTCCCGCCGTCCGGCACATTGACGTAACCCGCCGTCTGGAACGGGGTGCTGACCAGCAGCTCGCCCTGGCCGGGACCGGTCAGCGCACGCCCGTCCGCACCGGCGATCAGCCAGTCCACGCCGGGCAGCGGGCTGCCGATCGGCAGCGGCGCCGGCACCGGCCGGGTGCGGTCCACCTCGTACAGGAAGCTGTTGTTGGTCTCCGTGCAGCCGTAGTTGTTGAACCAGCGGGCGTCCGGGAACACCGGCGGCAGTCCCGCCAGCACCCGGGCCGGCATCGCCTCGCCCGCGAAGACCAGATACTCCGGCGTGGTCAGCGGCCCCGCCTCGGCCGCACCCCGGGCGAGCAGCTCGAACAGCAGCGGCACGCCCTGGACCAGCGTCACCCGGTGCTCGGCGACCAGCCCGTGCAGATAGCCCGCCGAGGTGCCCCGCTCGGGGTCCGCCAGCACCACCGTGCCGCCGGACGCCAGGGTGCTCCACACATCGAGCAGACACAGGTCGAAGTTGAACGGCGCGTAGTTGAGGACCCGGGTGCCCGGGGCGAGGGCGAAGGTCCCGGCCGCCCACTCCGTGAACCGCGCCACCGCACCCTGCGACAGCGGCACGATCTTGGGCAGCCCGGTGGAGCCGGAGGTGGTCAGCAGGAACCCGGTGGCGTCCTCGGCCACCTCGGCCGGCGGGCGCGGCTCCGGACGGACCCCGGCGGCCGGTACCGAGGGCTCCACCACGACGTCCACCAGCGGGTCCTCGGCCAGACCGAGCACGACCGCGCACCCGGCCTGCCGGTACAGCTCCTTGAGCGGCAGGTCGGGCAGTTCGTGCGAGGGCAGCAGGAGACTGCGGCCCGCCATCAGACAGCCCAGCACCAGCGCCACCGTCTCCGGCGACTTGCGCACCCTGAGCCCCACCGGGCCGTCCGGACGCGGTGCCGCGGCCTCCACCTGGGCGCGGGCCCGGCCGGCCATCGCGTACAGCTCGCCGTAGGTGACCGCGCGGCCCTCCCAGAGGAGCGCGGCATCGGACGGCCGTTCCGCGGCGCGGGCGGCGAACGCGGCGGCCAGCGGCAGCGGGCGGGTCATGCGCGCCCCTCCCCGGCCGCCGCCCGCCGGGCCGCCGCCCGCCCGGCCGTGGCCCGGACGGCGCGTACGGTACGGAAGTTCCGCCCGGTCAGCTCCTCGTCGGGCAGGTCGACTCCGTGCGCGTCGGACAGCCAGGCCGCGATGTGCAGCACCCCGAGGCTGTCCACCACGGCGGTGGCGAGCAGGTCGTACTCCGGGTCCAGTTCGGCGGCGTCGACGCCGGGCAGGAAGCGCTCGGCCACGAAGGCGGCGATGTCCGCCTCGGAGGGGGCGGAGGGCAGCGCCGGCGCTGCGGGGGGATCGGCGGCCATGTCGGTGGGTCCTTTCCAGGGGGCTGGCATGCCGGGTGCCGCGGCCTCACACTTCGACGATCGTGCAGAACCAGTGCATGCCCGGGGAGGCGACGCCGGTGAGCGCCACCAGGTCCCCGAGGGCCAGTTCGCCGGCCTCGATGTGCCGCCAGAGGCAGACCAGCTGGTCGGCGGCGCCCATATGGCCCAGGGAGCGGGCCAGTTCGGCGTTGGTGCGCTCGAGCGGGATGCCGACGGCGTCGGCCACCGCGCGGAACGTCTGCTGGTTGTCGTTGAGATGGATCAGCCGGGTCAGCTCCGAGCGCTCCCGCCCCGCGCGGGCCAGGGCCTCGTCGACCACGTCGGAGAGCCGCCCGGTGATCTCCTTCATGAACGCCTGGAAGCGCTCCGGGTCCCGCCCGAAGTGCCGGTAGACGGAGGCCATCGGGCTGACGTCGTGCAGCCCGCGGCCCGGCGGCGGCAACGGCGCCGCGGCCCCGCCGTACTCGATGCGGAACAGGTCCGCGTACTCGGGGTTGGTGAACTGCGCCGAGGCCAGCCGGCGCAGCCGCGGATGGCCGCGGCGGAGCACGGCGGCGACGGCGCCGTCGCTGGCAACACAGCCGTTGAAGTCCATGCGGTTGCTGTGCGCCTCGCTCACCACGTTGACCAGTACCACCAGCACGGTGTCGGTGCCGGGTGAGAGGGCCATGGCGCCGGCGGCGTGGTCCAGCGCCGGCGACCAGGCGGCGCACGCCTGGGTGAAGAGCACGGTGGGCGTGCCGTGCGCGCCCAGCGCCCGGGCCACCGCCGCCGAGGGGTCCCAGCCCAGGTAGTCCGGGACGTCCGAGTTGCCGACGACGATCAGATCGAGGTCCGCCGCGGCGAGATCGGCGCTCTCCAGCGCCTCCCGGGCGGCCTCGGCCGCCAAGTCGGTGGCGGTGACCCCGGGCGTGGCGCGGTGGTAGGTGTCGTAGCCGAGGGCCGTGACCGCCTCGGGGTCGGGCACATGGTCGGCGGCGGTCGCCGCCACCCCGTGCCGTTCGCCGAAGGCCATGCCGGTGGTGACGATGCCCAACTCCGCTGACGTGCCCATGTGCGGTCCCTTCACTGCTGGACGGTGGTTCGGCTCAGCCCGCCTCGCCCTTCGACGGGCGGGTGAGGACGGCGGCGTCGGACGGCGGTCCCTGGTGCGGGGGCTCCCGGTGCTCCACGTGCGGGCCGTCCGGCTCGGACGGAGGAGTGCCGTCCGGCGCCGGGAGCTCCTCGACCTCGGCCAACGGGGTGTCCAGCACGGTGAGCCGGCGCCGGGCCAGATGCAGGACGAGCGCCAGCACGGCCATGGCGGCGGCCAGGATCAGCACCGCCGGCTCCACGCCCAGCACGTCGGCGAGCACGCCCGCCACCAGCGGGCCGGTCCACTGCACCGCCTGGAAGCCGAACTGCCCGGTGGCGGCGACCCGGCCCAGATAGGCGTCCGGCACCAAGCGGACCTCGTAGGACTCGGTGACCACGTTCATCGGGACCATGCTGGTCATGCCGATCATCATCACCAGGCCGATCTGCCAGGGCCGGGGCACCACCGCGACGGCCGCGAAGGACGCCGTGAACAGCCAGGCGGACAGCAGAAGCACCCGGCGGGCGCCGATCCGCCGCATCAGCCAGGGTCCGGCGACGGCGCCGAGCACCCCGCCGGCGACCGCCATCGAGGTCACCACGCCGACCGTGGTCGGCCCGCCGCCCCGGTGCTGCACGATCACCACGAACAGCAGCATGAAGCCCTGGGCCACCGCATTGAGCACCGCGCCCCAGGCCAGCGTGAACACCAGGTAGTCGCTGCGCCTGATCATGCGCAGCCCGTCCTTGACGTCCGCGGCCAGACCGGGCCGGGACTCCTCGCCGCCCCGCCGGTCCGGGCCCAGCGGCCGGCGGATGAGCAGCGAGCCCAGCGTGATGAACAGGAACGAGACCGCGTCGAACAGGAACGGCACCCAGCGGGCCACCGAGTACAGCAGGCCGCCCAGCGGGGCGCCGAGCAGCTGGGCCAGCATGTCGCGGCCCATGCCCTGCGCGGTGGCGTCGGCGATCCGCTCCTTGGGCACGATCCGGCGCAGCACCGGCGAGGTGACTCCCGACCGCAGCCCGGCCGCGAGCCCGCTGACCAGTGCCAGCGCGTCCAGTCCCAGGACCGACGGGTCGCCCCGGTACACCAGCCAGGCGACGGCCCCCATCGACAGCGCCTCGACCAGCGCGGCCAGACACAGCAGCGCCCGGCGCGACACCCGGTCCGACAGGGCGCCGCCCAGCACCAGGGTGCCGAGCCGGCCCAGCATGTGCAGCACGGTGATGGTGCCGGCCTGTGCCGCCGATCCGGTCGCGTACAGCATGAGCAGCGGGAAGGCGAGCGTGGAGACGCTGGTGCCGAGCGCCGACAGGCCCTCACCGGACCACCAGACCAGGTAGTCCCGGTCCCGCCACAGCGACGGCGGCTTCCCGGCGGGGCCGGCCACGCCGGAGCCGGCCTGCCCGGCGCGCCCGGCCGGCTCGGTCCGCTCCGCCGGCTCGGCCGGTTCGTCCTGGCCGGGACGTGACCGCACCATCGTCGTCCGTCCCCCATCCGCTCA
Source organism: Streptomyces poriticola (assembly GCF_036689765.1). Classification (NCBI taxonomy): domain Bacteria; kingdom Bacillati; phylum Actinomycetota; class Actinomycetes; order Kitasatosporales; family Streptomycetaceae; genus Streptomyces; species Streptomyces poriticola. The sequence goes on along the minus strand of NZ_JBAGKH010000016.1, from coordinate 54,271 downwards.
CGCGCTCGCTGGTCCGGGCCGCTGCCGCGGATCCCGACCAGCATGCTGGTCGACGCGTCACGGGCCCGGCCAGGCAGCGCACCGGCAACTCCCGGGGCGGCAAGTTGCCGCCGCTGCCGCTCGGGTGGGGGCCGGTCAGATCCAGCCGCGCTTGGCCGCCTGGTACCCGGCCTCGAACCGGCTGGCCGCCCCGAGCCGGACGCACAGCTCGGCGACGATCCGGCGCACCGTGCGCAGCGAGACGCCGAGCCGCCGGCGGATGGCCTCGTCGTTCAGGCCCCGCGCCAGCAGCCGCAGCAGCTCCTTCTCCCGCGGGCTGAGCCCGTGTTCGTCCACGCCGGGACCGGCCGAGCCGAGCGGCACGGCGTCCTCCCAGATGCCCTCGAACAGGGAGGTGAGCGCCTCGACCGCACCGGGCGTGGTGACCTGGAGGACGCTGTGCCACGGGTCGGCGGGGTCGGCGGGCAGCAGCGCGTGGCAGCGGTCGACCAGGAGCAGGTGCACCGGCAGTGACGGCACCGTGCGCACCCTGCCGCCCGGTTCGCCCTTCCAGGCGGCGCGCAGGGCGGCGCGGGCGTCGCTGCGGATGCTGTCCGTGGTGACCACCCTGGCCTCCGTGCCGCAGGCCAGCACCTGGCCGTGCACCTGCTGGAGGGGTTCCAGCCAGCTCACCGAGGGCGAGCCGTCCGGCAGGAAGGCCAGCCACTCGCTGCCCGCCGCCCGGGACAGCCGGCACAGCCGGTCCGCGACGGCCGCGCGGCCGGTCACGTACTCGCAGCCGGGTTCCGCGCCGCCGGGCCGGGCCTCCGCGTACCGGTCGATGAGACCCATCACGGTGGCGCGGTCCTCCTCGAACTCCCGCAGCCGGTCCTCGATCCCGGTCATCTGCCGCAGCAGCAGGGCCTTGAGCGCCAGGCGGGGGTCGGCCAGCTCGCCCAGGCCCTCGCCGGAGGGCTGTAACAGGTCCAGTTTCGCGAGCTGTTCCAGCGCGAGCCGCACATCGTCGGCGCGGACGCCGAGGTGGTCGGCGAGTTCCTCGACTCCCCGGTGCCGTCCCGCGATGAGCTGCTTGTACACCGCGTCGGTGAGCCGGTCGAGCCCTAACCTCTGCAGCATGGAGTCACACCCCCGTGTCCCCGTAGCCTGTCACTCCTCGGACCGTCGGTCATCTTCACACGTTGCCCGCACACGTGCAGGAGCATCTGCGGTGCGGTCCGTGCGGACCGGCCGTCCTTCCCGTGGAGGAACGCTGTGATCGTCGATCTGGTTCCACCCGGCGTCGAGCTGTGCGAGGCGTACGGGGACCGCGGCCCCGAGGCCGCCATCAGTCTGTTCCCGGCCGAACAGGCCTTGCTGGAAGGAGTGTCGGGGGAGCGGCGGCGGGAGTTCACCACGGTACGGGGGTGTGCGCGCAGGGCGCTGGAGCGGCTGGAGATCCCTGCGGAGCCACTGGTTCCGGATGTATCGGGCGCTCCGCGGTGGCCGCGCGGAGCGGTCGGCAGTCTCACCCACTGCCCCGGCTACCGGGCGGCGCTGGTGGCGCGCGCCGGGGAGTTCGCCGGGCTCGGTCTGGACGCCGAGCCGGCCGAGCCGCTGCCCCCCGCCGTCGCCGCGCGGATCCTGCCGGACGCCGAGCGGCGGCGCCCCGGGATGCCCGCACTGCTGCGCGGGCATCCCGGGGTGCCGCCCGACCGGCTGGTGTTCTGCGCCAAGGAGGCCTCCTACAAGGCGTTCTCGCCCTGGCTGGGCCGACGCCACGGGTTCCGGGAGTTCGTGGTGCGGCCCCGCGCCGACGGCTGGTTCGACGGTGAGCTCCCGGAGGGTGCCGGAGCGTTCCGGGGGCGGTGGGCGCTGCGTTCCGGTTATGTTGTGGCGGCCGTCTGCCTGGCGGTCCGGGAATGGTCCGAACCAGCTGTTCCGGTCGGCTCCGGGTGGCAGCAAGCGGTCATATGACGCCTTCCTGTAAGGAGGGGAACTCCCTTTCGGTGTTTCGGTCGAGTAGGGTCCGGTCTTGGCCAAAACATGGACATGCCGGAGTTGACTCTGCGGGGACCTGGTCAACCGCTCCTGAGCTGGCCCACCGGCCGAAGAGGGGTGCGGCGCGCCACCGTGCGCGCAACTCGCGGGATGGGTGCACGTGGCCATGCGTGTTTCATTTCCAAGGGGGATTCTGTCAATGGCAATTCGTGCCGAGTTCGCTTCCTACGGCAGAATGGACGTTCACCACCTGCGTGAATTCCTGTTGAATCAGCGACGAATCACGGGGTGGACGCAGGAAGAGCTCGCGGAGCGTTCCGGTGTCAGTGTCCGCACGATCCGGAATCTGGAGACCGGCTCCAACACCAACCCGCGGCGCAGCTCCGTGGAACTGCTGCTGAGCGCCCTGGGCGGGGCCCCGGCGGCGCCCGCCGGCGCCACGGTCTGGGGCACCGGCGACTGGGCACTGATCCCGGCGCAGCGCACCGCGGCCGAGGAGGAGCGTACGGCACCCGCGCCGTGGCACGGGCCGCGTCCGCCCGGCGATCCGCTGGTGGGCCGCGAGGCCGACATGCGGCACATCCTCGCCTGCGCGCAGCGCAGCAGGCTGATCGTCCTCACCGGGCCCGGCGGGGTGGGCAAGACCAGGCTCGCCCTGGCGGCGGCCGCCCGGCTGCGTGCGCTGTTCCCGGACGGCGTCGCCGTCGCCGAACTGCACGACTGCACGCCGGAGCACATCGAGCCGGTCCGCGCCCGCGCCCAGCTCGTCCGCCTCACCGAGAACCTGACCGGCGAGCCCGGCGGGACCGGACGCCGGCTGCTGGTTCTGGACGGCGCCGAGCGCGTCGTACGGCAGACCGCGCGGCTGGCCCGGCAGCTCCTCGACGACCACCCCGGACTGCATCTGCTGGTCACCTCGCGCCGCGCGCTGGCCGCCGGAGCCGCCGAGAGCTGGGAGGTCCAACCGCTGTGCGCGGACGGCCCCGGGGACCGGGACACCGGACCGCCGAGTGCGGTGGAACTGCTGCTGCGGCGCGTCCGCTCCAGCCTGCCGACGCTGGACCTCGCCCCGCATCTGCCGCAGGTCACCTCGTTGTGCCGGCTGCTGGACGGCGTACCCCTGGCGATCGAGATCGCCGCGCAGCGGCTGCGGTCGCTGCCGATCGGCTCACTGCTGCGCGAGGAGACCCTCTTCCCGCTCCTCGACCAGGTCGACGCCGGTGCGCTCAGCGCCCACCGCACCCTGTCCGACAGCGTGCGCTGGAGCTACGACCTGCTGCCCGCGGCCCACCGTGGGCTGCTGCACGACCTGGTCGCCCTGCCGGACCGGTTCGGACTCGACGACGTCCTCGCCGCCCGCCGCCGGGCCACCTCCCCCGAGCCCGCCGGCCAGGCGCCCCAGGTCGCCCACCTGCTCGCCGAACTCGCCGACGCGTCCCTGGTCCAGACGCTGCGTCAGGACCAGTACCAGTACCGCGTCCACGCCCTGGTCCGGCATGTCGTGGCCGGCACTCGGCAGCAGACCGCCGCCCCGGGCCGGCAGACGGACGAGCACCACACCCACCCGCTGACCGCCCCCGCGGGCGCGGCCCACCCGGCCGCCTGACCGGACGCCCGTTCCGGCGGCGGGCACGCATCCCGCCCGGCCGGAAGCGCACGGAGACGTCCCCGCGGGGACACCGACCTCGGCACTGCTGCGCCGGCGACCGCAGCACCTGGGCGGGCGCGGGGACCCTCGCACCCCGGGGCGAGGCGGTTGGACTCGCCCGGCGGTGTGCTGCCGCAGGGCGGGGTTCCGGCCGCCAGTCGTCCGGGACGCAGTGCCGGGGCTCGTCGCGTCCCAGGGTGAGGCGGTGGAGCTGCGCCGGGCGGGGTGCGGTCCGTGGGTCGTCCGGGAGAGGTTGCCGGGGTGGGCGCTGGGGTGGTCGGGCTCCCGGGGTGGAGTGGTGTGCTCGGTCGGTGGTGCGTTGCGGCAGGGCGGGTGCGGGCCGTGGGTCGTCCGGGAGGAACTGCCGTGGACGGGCCCCGGGCCGCCTCGCGCTGCAGGGAAGGCGGCGGCGCTCCGGCGGCGTGCGTCGCCGGAGGGCGGGGCCCCGCCCTCCGGCCGTCGGGAAGCAGCCGACGGGCCCGGTGGACGGCCGCCGCGCACCACGGGGCGGCGGCCTGCGGCGGCGCGTCACGCGGGGTCACCGGGGGCGGCAGGCCGCCCGGACGGCGCGGAGCGAGAAGTGCTCCGGGCCGTCCACGCAGCCGAGCATCAGCTCCTCCACCGGCGCCGTCAGCGCCTCGTCCGGCTCCGTCGGCTGCCCCAGCCGGGACAGCAGCCGCTGAAGCACCAGCACCAGCCAGGCGGTACCGGCCGGCGCGGTGCGCTCGTGCTCGAAGGAGTACAGCCACGTGTACAGGCAGGAGGCCGCCGCGTGGTACAGGCAGTGCTCCGCGGCCCTGTCCTGCGCCTCGGCGGTGCCCGCGTCCAGGGTGCCCGCGGCGATCCGGGCGTAGAACGCGCCCCGCAGCACCGACAGCTGGTCGAGCACCTTGGTCAGCGCGCCCGCCTCTGCGGGCCGCAGCTCCCGCTCGGCGATCAGCCGTGCCCGCGCCACCGCCGGCTCCCAGCCGCGGGTGATCTCGTCCTCGGTGGCGTTGGTCAGCCGGAGTGCCCGGCCCGACGGCTGCCAGACCGGCGCCTCCCGCGTATCGTCGAACAGGTCCCGCAGCAGGGTGTTCCCGTCCTGCGCCGGGCGGTCGGCGACCCGCGCCACCGTGGGCAGCTGCGCCGCGATGCCGTGCAGGTTGACGTGCGTGGTGCCCTCGAAGATGCTCGCGATCGCGTGGTCGCGCTGCAGCTTCTGGAACACCCCGGAGGCGACGTCCTCGCGCAGATAGCTCCGTGCGCCCAGCACCCGGCCGGCCTCCGCCACGACCTCCTCGCCGAGCGTCGGCACCAGGTACTTCACCACCGACGACCACAGGCTCAGCCGGGACGGCGCCAGCGACAGCGAGCGGGTGACCGGCAGCGCGGTGCACTCGGCGATCAGCAGATCCAGATGGGCGCGGACCAGATGCCGGCGGATCACGGGGATCGCGTAGATCTCCCGCCCGTACAGCACCCGTTCGCGGGCGTGCCGCAGGGCGATCCGCAGCACCGAGTCCATGGTGCCCACCGACAGCGCGCCGATCGCGGTCCGGGTGATCTGCAGAACCTGCAGGATCCCGGCCAGACCGCCGCCCGGCCGGCCCAGCAGACAGCCGCCCGGCACCGGGGTGCGGTCGAAGGAGATGCCGCTGAGATCGTGGCCGCGCAGCCCCACCGTGCGCACGAACGCCCGGTTGTCCCAGCTGCCCTCGGCCAGCTCCGTCTTGTCCAGCAGCAGCAGGGACGAGCCGGTGCCCGCGACGTTCGCGTACACGGTGACGAACCGGCCCCGGGTGGCGTTGCCCACCGGCCACTTGTCGCCGGTCAGCAGATAGCCGTCGCCGTCCGGCACCGCGACCGTCTCGTTGGTGCCCAGGTCGCTGCCGTGCTCCGGCTCGGACACCGCGAAACACGCCAGGTCCCCGTCGAGCAGCCCCCGCGCGACCCGGTCCCGCTGCTCCTCGTCGCCCCACAGCCACACCGGGTTGACGCCCAGCAGGGCGGAGCCGAACATCACCGACACCGTCAGATTGCGCCGGGCCAGCACCCGCGTCAGCAGGAACAGCTGCTCCAGGTTGCGCAGCCCGCCGCCGAACGCCTCCGGGACCAGATACCGGGCGAACCCCCACGAGCGCAGCAGCTCCACCGCGCCCGGCGGCAGCGCGTCGCGTTCCTCGTGCCCGACCGTCTGCGCGAAGGCGAAGGGACCGCTCCCGGTGAACGGGTCACCGAGGAGCCGGTCCAGCCCGGCGGCGAGCGCATGGGACGGCCGGTCGACGTCCTGCCCGGTCATACCGGCGAGTCGCCGATGTCGTAGCGGGCGAGGAGCAGCTCGACCTCGTCGTCGGCGGGCAGCTGGGCGCGGCCCGCCGCCACCTCGGCCCCGACGAACCCGATGACGTCGCCGACCCGTTCCAGCTTCATCGCCTCCTCGGGGGTCAGCGACCGCAGCCCGTACAGGTCCTCCAGGTTGTAGCCGAGCTCGGCCAGCACCAGGGAGTGGAAGCCGAGATCGCCGATCAGCCGGTGCTCCGGCGTCACCTCGGGGAGCTTGCGCGGGGCGATCAGCCGGGTCATCCGTAGCACCACGGGGGCCACGGCCTCGGTGGCGCTTGCGGCAGGGGTGTGAGTCATGGCGCCGACGCTAGGGCGGCCCCCGCACCCGCCCCAGGTAACGATCCCGGCAAGCACTCGGCAACTCTCCCACCCGGCATATGCATTCCTTCCGCGGAAGCTGCCGCCGCGCTGCCTTGCCGCACCACCGCGACGACGATAAGGCTGTGCGCCATGAGCACATTCGACCCCGCGCCACCCGTCGTCCCCGCGGCACCCTGGATCATCGGCAGGCACGCCGCCGGGGTGCCCCGGTTCCGGCTGCTGTGCCTGCCGCACGCCGGCGGCAGCGCCACCTCGTTCACCGCCTGGCGGCCCCATCTGCCCGACGGGGTGGAAATCGCCCCGGTGGAACTGCCCGGCCGCGGCTCGCGCATCGACGAGCCGGTGCCGCACGCCCTGCCGCCCCTGGCCGACGACCTCCTGGACGGCGTACGCGGGGAACTGGACCTGCCGTACGCGGTGTTCGGGCACAGCTTCGGTGCGGTGCTCGGCTACGAACTGACCCGGCGCATCGAACGGCAGGACGGGCTGCGGGCCCCGTCCGCGCTGCTGGTGTCGGCGCACCGCGCCCCGCATCTGCCGCTGGCCCGGGACCCGCTGACCGGCAGCAGCGATCAGCAGCTCGCCGCCTGGCTGCACGGCCACGGCGGACTGCCCGAGCAGTTGCTGCACCACCCGGAGTTCCTGCGCGACCTGCTGCACGCGGTCCGTGCCGACCTCACGCTGGCCGAGGCCTATCTGCTGCCCGCACCGGCCCCGGTGGACTGCCCGCTGATCGTCCTCGCCGGAGCCGACGACGAGGTGGCCGCCCCGGCCAGGGTCGAGCCGTGGACCGCGTACTCGGCGGGGCCGCCCCGGATGCGCGTCCTGCCCGGCGGGCACTCCTACCCGCAGGCGCACCCGGAGGCGACGCTGACCGCCGTCACGGAGGAGCTGCGCCGCCTCGGCCTACTCGGCGCGGAGCGTGACGGGCAGGGCTGACAGCCCGCTGAGGAAGTTGGAGTAGACATAACCCGGCTCCCCGGCCGGCTCCGCCTCGGCCACCAGCTCCCGCAGGCTCTCCAGCAGCGCCGACAGCTCGGCACGGGCCAGGAACGCGCCCAGGCAGAAGTGCGGCCCGTGCGCGAACGACAGATGCCTGTTGGGCGTGCGGGACAGCACGAAGTCGTCCGGCCGGTCGAAGACCCGCTCGTCCCGGTTGGCCGAGGCCATCCACACCGTGACGATGTCGCCGGCCTCCACGAACCGGTCGCCGAGCAGCACGTCCTGCGCGGCGGTACGCCCGCTGTGCAGCGCCGGGGTGGTCCAGCGCAGCACCTCCTCCACGGCCGGAGCGGTCCCCACCGCGCCCGACTTCAGCGCCCGCCACTGCTCCGGCCGCGCCATCAGCGCGTGCAGCCCGCCCACCATCGCGAACCGGGTCGTCTCATGACCGCCCATGATGATGCTGTAGCAGTTGAAGACGATCTCCTCGTGGGTCAGCTCTCGCCCGTCGATCTCCCGGCTCACCAGCAGGCTGACCACGTCGTCGTACGGCTTCGCGCGGCGCTCGGCGGCCAGCTCCGAGAAGTACAGCAGCAGACCGTTGCGCGAGGACCAGGTGGCCTCCTCGGTGGGCACCCCGTCCGCGGACGACAGCGCCGAGGAGGTCAGCGAGATGATGTGCTCCCGGTCGGCGGCCGGCACGCCCAGCAGGTCGCAGATCGCGGCGAGCGGGATGTGCGCGGCGACGTCGGCGGCGAAGTCCACCGTGCCCCGCCGCACCGCGTCCGCCACCAGCTGCCGGGTGCCGCGCCGCACACTGTCCACCACGACCTGCAGCGACCGCGGCGAGAACGGCTTCAGCAGCGCACTGCGCAGCGCCTGGTGCGGGCGGCCGTCGGTGACCGCCAGCATCTTCCCGGCCGCCGAGTCGCCGCCCGCCAGCAGCGTGTCCAGCACATTGCCGTGCTCCGAGGTGAACGTGTCGTTGTCGGCCAGCACCGCGGCCGTGTCCGCGTGCCCGCTCACCACCCAGAAGCCGGGGCCGTGCGCCCCCTCCGGCTGCCAGTGCACGGGCGCCTCGTCGCGCAGCCGGCGCCACAGCGGGCCCAGATCGTGCCGGGCGTGCAGCAGCGGGTCGGCGAGGTCCACCTCGTCCAGGCCCGCCGGCTCCAGCACGGGCCGGTTCCTCATCGTCGTCATCGTCGGCTCTCCCCGCTCGACTCGTCACGCAGGTCCGGGCTCAGCACAGCGGCTCGGTCGGGCCGGGGAAGAACGCCGTCGTAGCCCCGGCCGTCTCGGCGCCGTCCACCGTGAACTGCTGGCCCGACACGAACGCCGCCCCCGGCGAGGCGAGGAAGTGGAACATCTCCGCGATCTCCGCGGGCCGCGCGTGCCGCCGGGCCGGGATCCGGGCGTTGACCTCCTCCAGCATCGCGTCGGTGTACTCGGCCCGCTGCATCGGTGTCAGCACCGCGCCCGGCGCCACACACGCCGTCCGGACCAGCGGGGCCAGCTCCACCGCGAAGGTCTGGCACAGCGAGGCCACGCCCGCCTTGCTGGCGTTGTAGTCGGCGTACAGCGGATAGCCGCGGGAGCCGTTGACGGACGCCGTGGCCAGCAGCACGCCCTCGCCGCGGCGCAGCATGTGCGGGACGGCGTGCCGCCACAGCGCCAGCACGCCCATCAGATTGACGTCCAGGGTCCGCCGGGCCTCGGCCTCGGTCAGCTCCAGGATGCCGTGCCGGACGCTGATCCCGGCGTTGGCGACGACCACGTCCAGCCGGCCCCGCTCGGCGGCCACCCGGTCCACGGCCTCCCGCACGGCGTCCCACTCGGCGACGTCCGTCCTCACCCAGTGGACCTCGCCGCCGCCGTCCCGGGCCCCGTCCGGGGTGCCGGTGGGCGGGGGCTGCACATCCAGGTTGACGACGTGGTCGCCGGCGCGGGCGAACCGCTCGGCGGTGGCGTGGCCGATGCCGCTGGACGCGCCGGACACGATGACGGTGCGCATGACGGTGCCTTTCAGACGATGACGCGGGGGTGGTCGAGGGCGTAGCCGCTGAAGTTGCGGCGCAGGTTGCGGCTGACGGTGAGCTTCTTCAGCCACCGGTCGGTGCCGTCGTAGCGGGCGGTGAAGGGCCTGCGGCCGTGCACCGCCCGGTAGTTGTCGACGATCAGCAGCGAGCCGGGGCCGACCGGGACGTCCTGCTGGACCCGGTGCAGCTCGGCCATCAGCCGGTCCAGCGCCGCCTCCGCCTCGGTGTCGCCGGGCAGTGCGTCCATGAACGGGCGGTCGATCCGCAGATACGGGCTCAGCCGGTCGCCGGAGAGCACGGCCGTCGGCACCGGCCGCTCGGCCATCACCCGCAGTCGGGGCAGCGCCGGATGGTCCGGCGCCGAGGCCTCCAGCTGCCGGATGTGCTCGGTGTCCGGGCGGATCCGGAACCGGTCCTCGGCGAGCACCGCCCGGTCGGCGTCGGCCAGCCGGACGTCGCGCACCGAGGCGACGATGGTGGGCACCGCATCGGGGTTGCGCAGCCCCATCAGCATCAGATAGTCGCAGCGGTTGGGGTGGAAGCCGTCCTCCGTGTGGAACTCCAGCAGGGTCTCGCTGCCGTGCCCGCTCTGCCGGTCCTCGTCCCCGCGGATCGGCAGGATGTTCTGGATGATGCGGCCCTCCTGCAGCGTCACCCAGCCGAACGGGTCGCCCAGCACCAGCCCGCACAGCGCCAGCCACACCTCCTGGTCCCGGGCCGTGCGTCCGTGGATCGCCTCCCGCCAGTGGCCCGGCGTCGGACCCAGCCCCGCCTCGTCCACCGGGAAGCCGTGCACCAGGCAGGCCGCGTGCCGCTCGCTGCGCCGGTACGACAGCAGGAACGTGCGCAGCCCGGCGGGCAGCAGCTCCTCGGCGGCCAGCGCACGGTCGTAGAACTCGGGCAGGCTCGGCGAGCCGTACACCTCGGCGAGCTTGGTCGCGGCGGTGCGCAGCTCGGCGATCTCGTCGGAGTCCAGGACGTACTCGGCCGGAATATCTGGAATGTCCGGTGTGTTCGGCCTGCCGGGTGCGTCGAGGGCGGGGGCGGCGTCCCGGCGGGACGCGTCGACAGTCGGGTTCATGGGTGCCATCTCGGTGTCCTCACCGGGTCGTGACCGCTCGGGTCGTCCGTCGTCCGGTCCTGTGCGGCCCGCGCCCTCGTGGTGCGGCCGGACCGCGCGGTGGTGCGCACTGGGCCGGCCGAGCAGGGTCCCGGCCGTGTCGCGGCCCAGTGGTTCGTGCGGGTGGTGCGGGTCGTGCGGATGGTGCAGGTCGTGTGGGTGGTGCGGGGGCGGTGGCTACTGCCAGTCCTGGGCGAACCGGTCCAGCTCGTCCGGGTCCAGCTCGATCAGCGGCTCGTCGTCCGGGGCCGTCGCCCCGGCGGGGGACGGCGGGGCGAGTTCCTTCACGGCCGCGGCGAGCGCGGCCACGGTCTTGTGCGTGAACACGTCCCGCGGGGCGACGTCCAGGCCGGCCTCGCGGGCCAGCGTGACCAGCTTGATCGAGACGATGGAGTCCCCGCCGAGGTCGAAGAAGCTGTCGTCGACACCGACCCGCTCCAGCCCGAGGGCCTCGGCGAACAGCGCGCACAGCCGCTCTTCGCCCGGCGTGCTCGGAGCCCGGGAGCCCGGCGCGGCGGAGAACTCCGGCGCGGGCAGCGCGCCCGGGTCCAGCTTGCCGCTGGCGGTGACCGGCAGCCGGTCCAGGACGACGACCGCCGCGGGCACCATGTGCTCGGGCAGTACGCCGGCCACCCGGGCCCGCAGCGCGGCCGGTTCCGGCCGGGCGCCGGCCACCGGGGCGGCGTACGCCACCAGCTGCCGGTGCCCCGGCCGGTCCTCCCGGACCACCACCACGGCCTGCGCCACCGCCGGGTCCCCGGCGAGCACCGCCTCGATCTCGCCCGGCTCGATCCGGAAACCGCGGACCTTGACCTGCTGGTCCGCCCGGCCCAGGAACTCCAGCTCGCCCCCGGCCGTACGGCGGGCCAGGTCGCCGGTGCGGTACATCCGCGCCCCCGGCGGCCCGAACGGGTCGGCGACGAACCGCTCCGCGGTCAGCGCCGGGCGGCCCAGATAGCCGCGGGCCAGGCCCTCGCCGGCCACGTACAGCTCGCCCGGCGTGCCGGCCGGCACCGGCTGGAGCGCGCCGTCCAGCAGATACACGCGGGCCCCGGCGACCGGCCCGCCGAGCGGTGGCCGGACCCGGCCGTGCAGCGGGCGGCTCATCGTCGCCATGACGGTCGCCTCGGTCGGGCCGTACGCGTTGACCATGAGCCGGCCGGGTGACCAGCGCTCCACCAGGTCGGGCGGGCAGGCCTCGGCGCCGACCACCAGGGTGACGCCGGGGGGCAGCGCGTTCTCGGGCAGCACCGCCAGGGACGACGGCGGCAGCAGCAGCGCCGTCACCCGGTGCCGGGCCACCGTGGCCGCCAGCGCCGGGCCCGGCAGCAGCTCGTCAGCCGCCGCGGTGACCGCGCACGCCCCGGTCAGCAGGGCCGTGGCCAGCTCCCACACCGACGCGTCGAAGCTGGGGGAGGCGAACAGCAGCACCCGCTCGTCCGGGCGCAGTTCCAGCCCTGTGCGCTGCTGGGCGACGAGGGCCGCGACGCCCGTGTGGGGCACCTGGACGCCCTTGGGGCGGCCGGTCGACCCGGACGTGTAGATCACGTACGCGGTGTGCGCCGCCCGCAGCGGCGCCACCCGGTCGGCGTCGGTCAGATCGGCGCATGAGCGCCCGGCGTCGGTCGGATCGTCGCCGGAGTTCCTGGTGGCGTCGGCCTGGTCGGCACCGGAGCGGTCGGCGCGGGCCTCCCGGGCGCCGGACGGTGCGGTGTAGGAGTGATCGGAGCCGGGGTCCGGGTGGCCGGCGGTGACCGGCAGTTGCTCCAGGCACCGGGTCCGGGCCGCGCCCGCCGCAGCCAGCAGCTCAGTCGTGCCCGGTGCCGTCAGCACCAGGGCAGGTCGCGCGTCGCCGACGATGTGCCGCAGCCGCTCCGCCGGATAGCCCGGGTCCAGCGGCAGATAGGCGGCGCCCGCCTTGAGCACGGCCAGCACGGCGAGCACCGACTCCGCCGACCGCGGCAGCGCCACGCCCACGACGTCCTCGGGGCCGATCCCGTCCGCCACCAGCTCCCGTGCCAGCCGGTTCGCGTGCGCGTTCAGCTCGCCGTACGTCAGGGTCCGCGCGCCGTCGGACACGGCGGCGGCATCGGGGCGGGCCCGCACCTGCGCCTCGAACAGCGCCGGGAAGGTCGCCGCCGGTCCGCCGCGCACGGATCCGCCGTGCGCCGGTCCCTCGGCGGCCGCCAGCAGCTCCGCCCGCACACCGGCGCCGAGCAGGTCCAGCCGACCGAGTGGGACGGCGGGGCCGGCGACGAAGCCGTCCAGGACCGCCCGCACCCGGTCCAGCAGCACGGTACCGGCCTCGGCGGTGAACAGGTCGGCACGGTAGCTGAGTTCGAGGCTCAGCCGCTCGCCCGGCACCACCACCAGGTTCAGCGGGTAGTGCGAAGCACCCGGCGCCGGGTCCTCGTCCACCGTCATCCGCAGCCCCGGCACCTGCCGCTGCACCGCCTCGCCGTCGAAGGGTGCGCTGGCGAAGTCCACGACCGTGTCGAAGAGTTCGCCCAGGCCGAGAGCCCGCTGCACCTCGGTCAGCCCGAGATGCTGGTAGGGGCGCAGCCCGGCCTGCTGCTCCTGCACCGAGGCCAGCAGCGCACCGAACGGCCGGGCCGGGTCCAGACGTACCCGGACCGGGACGGTGTTCATCAGCAGGCCCACGATGTCCTCGGCGCCGGGCAGCTCCGGCGGGCGGGCGGCGGTGGTGGCGCCGAACACCACGTCGGCGCGGCCCAGCAGCCGGCCCAGGACCACCGCCCAGGCGCCCTGCACCACGGTGTTGAGGGTCAGCCCGGCCCGGCGGGCGGCGGCGGCCAGCCCGGCCGTGCGCTCCGCGTCGACGGTGTGCGTCACCAGGTGGGGCACCGCGGCCGTCGCGGCCTCCGCGTCCGGGGCGACCAGCGTGGGCTCCTCGAAGCCGGCCAGCGCCTCCGCCCAGGCGGCTGCAGCCGCCCCCTGGTCCTGCGCCGCGAGCCAGCGGCTGAAGTCGGTGAACTGCGCGGGCTCCGGGGCCGGATGTGTGCCGCCACGGGCGTAGGCGGCGAACAGGTCGCGGAAGAACAGCGGCAGCGACCAGCCGTCCAGCAGCCCGTGGTGGTGCGAGACCACCAGCAGATGGTCGTCGTCGGCGAACCGCACCAGGGTGACCCTCAGCAGCGGCGGCTCGGCCAGGTCGAAGCGCCGCACCCGCTCGTCGGCCAGCAGTTCGGCGACCCGGGCCCGGCGTTCCTCCTCGCCGGCGCCGCTCAGGTCCACCTCGCGCCACGGCACCCGCACGTCCTCGTGGACCAGTTGCACCAGCCGCCCCGAACCGAGCAGCCGGAAGGAGACCCGCAGCGCGGTGTGCCGGGCCACGACCGCCTCGCACGCCGTCCGCAGCACCGCGGGGGCGAGCGTGCCGGCGAGCCGTACGGGCGCCTGCGCGGTGTACACGTCGACGCCGTCGGCGGCCAGCATCGCGTGGAAGTGCATGCCCTGCTGCAGCGGCGTCGGCGGCAGCACCTCGCCGAACGGGCGCTCCAGCGCGTCCAGTTCCGCCCGCTCGGCGTCGGTGAGCACGATCGGCGGCCCCGCCGGTACGGCCGCCGCCGGTTCCTGCGCCCCGGCCTCCCGGGCCGCCTCGGCCAGCCGGGCCACGGTCCGGTGCGAAAACACGTCCCGGGCGCCCACCGCGAGCCCGGCCCGGTGGGCGCGGGCGGCCAGCTGCATCGCGGTGATCGAGTCGCCGCCGAGGTCGAAGAAGCAGTCGTCGACGCCGACCCGCTCCCGGCCCAGCACCTCGGCGAACACGTCGTGCAGCAGCCGCTCCCGCTCGGTGGACGGCGCCCGGTAGGCGCTCGCCGCCTCGAACCGCGGTGCGGGCAGCGCCCGCCGGTCCACCTTGCCGTTGCCGGTGAGCGGGAACGCGTCCACGGCCATCACCAGTGCCGGGACCATGTACGCGGGCAGGCGCTCGGCGACGGCCGCGCGCAGCGCCCCGGGGTCGGGTGCGGCGCCCGGCACGGGCCGTACGTAGCCCACGACCCGGCGCACACCGCCCGTGTCGGCGGAGACCGCAGCCACCGCCTGGGCGACCGAGGCATCGGCCGCCAGCGCTGCCTCGATCTCGCCGAGCTCCACGCGGTGCCCGCGGATCTTCACCTGGAAGTCCGACCGGCCGCAGTACTCCACCACCCCGTCCGGCCGGCGGCGCCCCAGATCGCCGGTGCGGTACATCCGCGCTCCGGGCGGCCCGAGCAGATCGGCGACGAACCGCTCGGCGGTCGGTGCCGGGCGGCCCAGATAGCCCCGGGCCACCCCGTCACCGGCAATGTACAGCTCGCCCACCACACCGTCCGGGACCGGCCGCAGGAAGCCGTCCAGGACGTAGACGCGGGTGTTGTCGGAGGGCGTGCCGATGGCGGGGCCGGACGCGGCGCCGCCGTGCCACAGCATGGCGTCCACCGTGCACTCGGCCGGGCCGTACAGGTTGTAGACGGACAGACCCGGCATCTCGTGCAGCGCCTGCCAGAGGTCCGCGCCGACCTCCTCCCCGCCGAGCGCCAGGACCCGCACCCGGTCCTCGCCGACCGGCTCGAACATGCCCGCCGCCAGCAGCTGTCGGGCCACCGACGGAGTGGTGTCGACGACGTCGACGGCCTCGCGGGCGGCGAGGTCGGCCAGCGCCACCGCGTCCCTGCGGACGTCGTCGTCGACCAGCAGCAGCTCGTGGCCGCCGACCATCCACAGCAGCTGGCTCCAGGAGGCGTCGAAGCCCAGCGAGTTGGTCAGCGCCGCGCGCAGCGGCCGGCCGCCCGCGCGCAGCCGCTCCGGTTCGAAGAAGTTCGCCCGGTGGCTGTGGAACATGTTGACCAGGTTGCGGTGCTCGACCGCGACGCCCTTCGGGCGGCCCGTGGAACCCGAGGTGTGGATCACGTACGCCAGATGCCCGGGCCGCAGCGGGGCGGTACGGTCGGCGTCGGTGAGGTCCGAGGCGTCGTCCGGCAGCACCGCCCGGTCCGTGCACAGCGTCCGGCCGGGCAGCCGGGGTGCGGTCGCCGCGGTGGCCAGCACCAGCACCGGCGCCGCCTCCGCGCAGATCGCCGCGATCCGCTCGGCCGGGTGCGAGGTGTCGACCGGCAGATACCCGGCCCCGCACTTGAGCACCGCCAGGATCGCCGTCACCGCCTGAGCGGTGCGCGGCAGCGCCACACCGACCAGCCCGCCCGGACCGGCACCCTCGGCGGCCAGCAGCCGCGCCAGCCGGTTGGCCTCGGCGTTCAGCTCGGCGAACGTCAGGCGGCTGCTGCCGTCGCCCACGGCGACCGCGTCCGGGGTGGCCCGCACCTGCGCCTCGAACACCTCCGGCAGCGTCCGCGCCGGGTGCTGACCGGTGGTCCGCCCGGAGCCGGTGCGCAGGATCTCCTCGCGCTCCGCAGGGAAGCACAGCGGCAGCCGGCCCGCCGGCAGGTCGGGCCCCTCGGCGATGTCCCGCAGCAGCCCGCACAGCCGCCGCAGCACCCCGGCCGCGGCGTCCGCGGAGTACACGTCCTCGCGGTGGTTGAGCTCGAAGCGCAGCCGCTCGCCCGGGTGCACGGCCAGGCTCAGCGGATAGTGGGTGCCCTCGAAGGCGTCGTCGACGACGTCCCGCAGCAGCCGCACCCCGAGGCCCGGCACCTCCGCCCCGCGGACGGCGCCGTCGACGGGGACGTTCTCGAAGGCGACCGTGGTGTCGAACAGCTCCGGCACCCCCGCGGCACGGTGGATGTCGGCCAGGCCCAGGTACTCGTGCCGGGTCAGCGCCGACTGCTCGTCCTGGAGGCGGGCCAGCAGCGCGGCCACCGGCTCGGCCGGATCGATCCGCACTCGCGCGGGCACGGTGTTCATCATCAGGCCCACCATGCGCTCGCTGCCCCGAAGTTCCGGCGGGCGCCCGGCGACCGTGCTTCCGTGCACCACGTCCCGGCGGCCGGTCAGCACCGACAGCAGCAGCGCCCACGCGCCCTGGACCACCGTGTTCAGGGTGAGCCCGCGCGAGCGTGCGGTCGCCGTCAGCCGGGAGGTGTCCGCCTCGGACAGCTCCGCGACCGCACGCCGCTGGCCGCGCTCCGGCCCGCCGCCCTGCCCGGACGGCCCCGCGACCAGCGTCGGCCCGTCCAGCCCCGCCAGCGCCGACCGCCAGGCCCGCTCGGCCTCGTCGCGGTCCTGCGCCGCGAGCCAGCCCAGGTACTCCCCGAACGGCACCGCGGGTTCCAGCGCCGCCGCCGAGCCGCCGTCCCGGTAGACGCGGAACAGGTCGGCCAGCAGCAGCGGCAGCGACCAGCCGTCCAGCAGGATGTGATGGTTGGTCATCAGCAGCACGTGCCGGTCGGCCGCGAGCCGGATCAGGGTGAACCGCAGCAGCGGCGGCCGGGCCATGTCGAAGCGGCGCGCACGGTCCTCGCCCAGCAGCCCCGCCAGCCGCAGCCGCTGCTCGTCCGGGCCGAACCCGGACAGGTCGGCCTCCTCCCACGCGGGCTGCACCGACCGCGCCACGGCCTGCACGGCCTCGCCCGAGCGGCGCCGCAGGAACCCGGCGCGCAGACTCGGATGCCGGTCGGCCAGCGCCGCGGTGGCGCTGCGCAGCGCCACCGCGTCCAGCGTGCCGGTCAGCTCCAGCGGCGTCTGCACGGTGTAGAAGTCGACCGGCCGGGCGGTGCCGTCCGACGGGTCCGCTCCCGCCACCCCCTCGCCCTCGTCGAAGAGGGCGTGGAAGAGCATGCCCTGCTGCAAGGGCGTCAGCGGCAGCACCGCTTCCAGGGATGTCTGTCTCACAGTGTCGTCCCCCACTGGGCTTCGAGCTCGTCGAGTTCGTCCGCGTCGAGCCGCACCAGGCTCTCGGCGCGCGGCGCCGCGGTCCCGGGAGCGGCGTCCCGGACCACCCCGGCGAGCCGCGCGATGGTCTTGTGGCCGAAGATGTCCCTGGCGGTGAGCGCGAGGCCCGCACGGTGCGCCCGGGCCGCCAGCCGGGTGGCGGTGACCGAGTCGCCGCCGAGGTCGAAGAAGCTGTCGTCGACGCCGATCCGCTCCCGGCCCAGCACCTCGGCGAACACCGCGTGCAGCATCAGCTCCCGCTCGGTGGACGGCGCCCGGTAGGCGCTCGCCGTCTCGAACCGCGGCTCGGGCAGCGCCCGGACGTCCACCTTGCCGCCGGGGGTGCGCGGGAACGCCTCCAGCACCGTCACCGCCGCCGGGACCATGTACCCGGGCAGCCGCTCCCCGGCCAGCGCGCGCAGCGCCACCGGATCCGGCGGCGCCGCGGCGTCCCGGGCCGGCACGACGTACGCCACCAGCTGCCGCACGCCCGGCCGGGCCTCGCGGGCGACGACCACCGCCCCGCCGACGCCCGGCGCCCCGGTGAGCACGCCCTCCACCTCGCCGGGCTCGATCCGGAAGCCCCGCACCTTCACCTGGCCGTCGGCGCGGCCCAGGTAGGCCAGCGAGCCGTCGGTGTTCCAACGGGCCAGGTCGCCGGTGCGGTACATGCGGGTGCCGGGCGGGCCGAACGGGTCGGCGACGAAACGGTCCGCCGTGGTGCCGGGGCGGCCAAGATAGCCGCGGGCCAGCCCGTCGCCGCCGAGATACATCTCGCCGGGGACCCCGGGCGGCACCGGGCGCAGCGCGGCGTCCAGCAGCCGGACGCGGGTTCCGGGCACCGGGCGGCCCATCGGCGGCACGATCCGCCCGGACAGCGGGCCCGTCTGGGTGGCGATGACCGTCGACTCGGTCGGACCGTAGGCGTTGACCATGGTGCGGCCCGGCGACCAGCGGGCCACCAGCTCCGGTGCACACGCCTCGGCTCCCACCACCAGGTCGGTGCCCTCCGGCAGCGCCCCGGCCGGCAGGGCGGCCAGTACCGACGGGGCCAGCAGCAGACAGGTCACGCCCAGCTCCGCGACCAGCTCCGCCAGCGGCGGACCGGGCACCAGCCGCTCGGCCGGGGCGGCCACCGCGGCGGCCCCGGTGAGCAGCGCCGTCGTCAGCTCCCACACCGAGGCGTCGAAACTCGGCGAGGCGAACTGCAGCACCCGGGTGCCCGGCCGCAGCCCGAGCTGGTCCCGCTGGTGCCGCACCAGCGCCGCCAGACCGGTGTGCGTGACCACCACGCCCTTGGGGCGGCCGGTCGAGCCCGAGGTGTAGATGACGTACGCCGGGTGCCCGGTGCGCAGCGGCGCCCGGCGGTCGCGGTCGGCGGGGTCGGTGTCCGCAAGCCCGGCGACGGCCGCCTCGTCGTCCGCGTACAGCCGCGGCACGTCCGGGGCGAGCGTCGCGTCGTCCGCGTCGCGGGTGGTGAGGATCAGCAGCGGCCGGGTGTCCTCGAGCATCGCGGTCAGCCGGGCCCGCGGATAGCCGAGGTCGACCGGCAGATAGGCGGCCCCCGACTTCAGCACCGCCACCACGGCGGCGGTCGCCTCGGCGCCGCGCGGCCCCGCCACCGCCACCAGCCCCTCCGGGCCGGCACCGCGCGAGATCAGGGCCCGCGCCAGCCGGTTGGCGCGCGCGTTCAGCCCCGCGTAGTCCACCGGCCCGGCGGGGGAGAGCACCGCGAGGGCGTGCGGCGCGCGGCGCACCTGCTCCTCGAACAGCTCGGGGAAGGTCCGCGGCAGTACGCCGCCCAGGCCCTCGCCGGCGGCCAGCACCGTCACCCGCTCGCCCTCGGTCAGCACCTCCGTGCGGGCCAGCGGGCGGTCGCCCGGGACGGCCAGGAACCGGGCCAGGAAGGCGGTGAACCGGCGTCGGTGCAACTCCAGTTCGGCCGGCGAGTACCGCTGCGGATTGGCCTCGAACGCCACCCGTGCGCCGGTGCCGTCCGGCTCCGGGTGGCAGGTGATGTTCAGGTCCGTCACCGGCCCGCCGGACAGCGTGGTCAGCGTCGCCGTGCGGCCGGTGAACGCGGTCTCCGAACCCGCCGGCATGATGTTGACCAGCACGCCGTACACCTGCTCGCCGCCGCCCAGCAGCTTCAGGTCGCGGCGCAGTTCGTCGTACGGGTAGCGCTGGTGGGTGAGCAGCTCGCCGAGCCGTCGTGCCACCTGCCGTACCAGGGCGGTGCGGCCCTCCGCCGGGCGGACCGAGAGCCGCAGCGGCAGCGTGTTCGACAGCATGCCCGGTGCGTTCCTGGACCGGGCGTCCAGCCGCGCGGTGACCGGCACGCCCAGCGTCAGGTCCTCGGCCCCCGTCATCCCGTGCAGATAGGCGGCGACCGCCGCCAGCAGCGCCACCGTCCACGGTGCACGGGCGGCCCGCCCGGCCGAGTGCAGCGCCGCCAGCTCGGCCGCGGACAGCCGCGCCGACGCGGACAGCGCGCCCGGCGCCGCCCCCGTGGGCACACCCGGGGCGAGGCTCGCGGTCTCGGGCCGGTCGGCGAACCGGTCGTTCCAGTACCGTCGGTCCGCCGCGAACTCCTCCGAGGCGCGGTAACCGGCCTCCTCCGCCAGCAGGTCCCGCAGCGTGTCCAGCGGCGCGCCGCCCGGTTCGCCGCCGGCGGCCAGCGCCTCGTAGTGGGTGGCGATCCGGCGCGAGTGCAGCACCGATCCGAACGCGTCGGACAGTACGTGGTGGCTGCGCTGGTACCACAGGTGGTGGTGGTCGCCGACCCGCATCAGCACATGCGCGGACAGGGTGTCCGTCAGCGGGTCCAGCGCGGTGGTCCGGTCGCCGTCCACCAGCGCCCGTGCCACCGCGAACGGGTCCGGTTCACCGGTGAGATCGAGCTGCCGCCACGTGGAGCAGCCGGGCGCCACCGGCCGCTGGAACACCCCGTCCGGGCGCTCGGCGAACTCCACGTCGAAGGTGCCGCTCTCCGCCTCCGCCCGGCGCACCGCCCGGCGCAGCAGCTCCCCGTCCAGCGGACCCCGGACCTCCATCACGGCCACCGTGTTCCAGGACGGGTTGCCGGGGTCGAGGGCCTGCGCGTGGAAGACGCCCCGCTGGGCCGCCGTCAGCGGAAGCAGGCCGGGATCGGCGGGCGGACCGCCGTCGCGTGAAGTCATCTGGTTCGTAACCGCTCTCGTGGGCGTGCGTACCGGGCAGAAGGCGGGAGCCGCCACTCCGCTCGATGCTGCACGGCGCCCAAGGGGGTCACCAGGCAACCGACCGGCAATCGCTGTTGCTGGTGGAACTGCCGCCGCGGGCGCCCGAGTTACCGGGCTCCTGCCTGGCGCCCGGGCGGGCCGGCGCCGAGGCTGGCGGTCACCGGGCGCGGCGCCCGGGGTGGGACGCTGCGGAGAGGACGAGCACGTTGGGAACCGTGGACCGAGGCCTGCTCGACTGGCTGGACGACGCCTCCGCCGAGCGCGGCCTGTACTACGCGGGCCGCCGGGAGGGCTGGGACTTCCGGTCCTACCGCGAACTGCGCGACCTGGTGCTGGCCACCGCCGCCGCCCTGCGGGCCCACGGTGTGCGGCACGGGGACGTGGTGGCGCTGGTGCAGCGCTCCGGCCCCGGCTTCGTCGCCACCTTCTTCGGCGCCCTCGCCGCCGGTGCCACGCCCTGCACCATCGCCCCGCCGTTCGCCTTCCAGCGGGCCGACGACTACGAGAGGCACGCCGCGCACCTCTTCGGTACCGTGCGGCCCCGGATCACCGTCTGCGACGACGAGTCGCAGGAACGCATCCGCAAGATCGCCGCCGTGACGGAGCTGCCGGAGCCGGTCGTCTTCGACCAGCTCGTCGCGGACGCCGAACCGCTCGGCGCACCGCTGACGCTGCCCGAGACCGCGCTGGTGCAGTTCACCTCCGGCTCCAGCGGCTTCTCCCGGGGAGTCCGGATCTCCGCCGACGCGCTGCGCGCCAACCTCGACGGGATGCGGCAGTGGCTGGGCTGCGCGCCGGAACTCCCCGCGGTCAGCTGGTTGCCCGTCCACCACGACATGGGCCTGGTCGGCTTCCTCCTCAACGTCGTGGTCACCGGCTTCGACGGGCACATGCTGCAGCCCGACGACTTCATCCGCTCCCCGCAGCGCTATCTGCGGCGGATCAGCGAGCGGCGGATCGCCATGACCGCCATGCCCAACTTCGGCCTGTCCTACATCCTGCGCCGGGTGCGGCCCGCCGACCTGGAGGGGCTGAGCTTCGACTCGCTGCGCTGCCTCATCATCGGCGCCGAGCGCATCGACCCGCGAGTGCTGGACGACGTCCACGCGCTGCTCGGGCCGCACGGCCTCGACCGCGGTGCGCTGCTGCCCGCCTACGGCAGCGCGGAGGCGACGCTCGCCGTGACCGGGCTGCCTCCGGGGGAGGGCTGGTCCGTCGGCGAGCCGTACGCCGGTGACGCCGCGTCCCTCGCCGGCACGGCGGTGGTCGGCTGCGGCCGGCCGCTGCGGGACCGTACGGTGGCCGTCGTCGGCGAGGACGGCGGGGAACTCCCCGAGGGCCAGGTCGGCGAGATCGTCGTCCGCGGGGTGTCCCTCGCCGACGGCTATGTCGGTGACGCCGGCACCGCCTCCGGCACCAGCCTCGGCGACCGGCTGCACACCGGCGACGCGGGGTTCCTGCGCGACGGGCAGCTGTTCGTCGTCGGGCGGCTCGGCGACGGGCTGAAGGTCAGCGGCAAGATGGTGTTCGCCGAGAGCCTGGAGACGCTGCTGCACCAGCGGGGCATCCCCGAGCGCCGGGTCGCGGTGCTGCTCGGTGTCCGCGACGGCGTACCGACCGGCGTGGCGGTCTTCGCCGGTGTCCGGGACGGCTGGCGGGAGATCGCCCACGAGGTGCTGTCGGAATGGCTCGGCGACGCGCAGCTGCTCGCCGTGGAGGTGCCGCGCGGCGGTATCGCCGTCACCTCCAGCGGCAAGCCCCGCCGCCGGGTGATCTGGAAGTCCCTGTGCACGGGCACGTACGACGACACCACCGGGCCGCTGGCCGCATCGCCGGACGCCTGAGGCGGACCGGCGCCTGCGGAGACGCGACTGCAGCTGGCGGCCGGGCGTGGGCGGGCGCGGCCCGGCATCGCGGGGTGCCGCCGCGCCCACCCGTGCCGCCCTGCGGCACGACTGTCTGCGGCTGGCGGGGCTTGCCCGCGGCTGCGTGATCGTCGCGGTGCAGCATGAGCGGACCCGCTGACATCGCTTCCACGGGGTTTCGCGGTCCCTCGCCGGCGGAAACCGATCCGTCCCGCGGCTCGTCCTGATGGGGAGACGGAACGGAAGGGGATCATGACGGATCGGGCGGTGGACGGCGGCACGGCGCCGACGGCGGCGGCGCGCCGACGGGTGCGGCGCCGGATCGGCGGATCCGCGCGGGGCCGGATCGGCGGATCCGCACCGGGCGAGCGGGGCCGGTCCGACCGGCATCCCGGCCGCAGCTTCCGGTACCCGGGCCGTTCCGCCCGGCATCCCGCCCGCAGCTCCCCGCACCCCGGCCGTTCCGCCCGGCACCCGGGCCGGTTCTCCGTGCACCGGGGACGGTTCTCCTGGCACCGGGGCCGGGTACTCGCCGCCCTCGCGGTGCTGACCGCCGCACTGCTGGTGTTCCACCGGGCGGTGCCCGGCACTCCGGGCCGCCTCGGCAGCCTGCTGGAGACGTTCCTGCCCTGGCTCGGCCTGGCCGTCCCGGTGCTGCTCGGGCTCGCGCTGCTGCGCCGTTCCGCCATAGCGCTGCCGGCCCTGCTGCTTCCGGCCGCGGCCTGGACCCACCTCTTCGCCGGGCTGCTGCTGCCCGCGGCACCGCCCGGCCCCCGCGACCTGACGGTCGTGCAGCACAACGTCGCCGACGACAACCCCGACCCGGCGGGCACGGCCCGCGACCTGGCCGCTGCCGGGCCCGATCTCATCGCGCTGCAGGAGCTGGTCCCCCCGGCCCTGGCGGTCTACGAGCGGACCCTCTCCGCCGACTACCCGTACCACGCGGTACGCGGCACCGTCGGGCTCTGGTCGAAGCACCCGCTCACCGAGGCCGTGGCGCTGGACATCCGGCCCGAGGGGATCGAGGGGGAGTGGAGCCGCGGACTGCGCACCCTGGTCGCCACCCCCCGCGGCGAGATCGCGGCCTACGTCGCACATCTGCCGTCGGTGCGGCTCGGCGCGGGCGGGCTCGCCTCCGGCCGGCGCGACGCGAGCGCCGCCCTGCTCGGCGAGGCCCTCGCCGCCGAGGGACAGACCCGGGTGATCCTGCTCGGCGACCTCAACGGCACCGTCGACGACCGCGGACTGGCCCCGCTGACCTCGCAGCTGAACACCGCGGAACGCGGGGTGGCGTTCAGTTTCCCGGCCGGCTTCCCGCTGGCCCGGATCGACCAGGTGATGGCCCGCGCGGCGACCGTCACTCAGGTACGCACCCTGCCCGCCACCGGCAGCGACCACCTGCCGGTCGCCGCCCGCATCACCCTCCCCTGACCGGCCCGGCCCGGCGGCCTCTCAGCCGGCCACCGGTGGCTCGCCGCCCGCCCTCGGGGGTTCGACGGTGCCGGGCCGGCTGCCCCTCCGTCCCACGTGGCGGGGAGACACCGGCCACAGGTGACTCCCCACGGAGGCCCTGCTCCGGTCACGCGTCAGTGGCCGCTGCTGACGTTGTTGCACGTGTTGCCGAAGGCCGGGTTGAACGCGCTGAGCTGGAGAGCGGAGAGGTCCTGGATGTCGCCTCCCGCGACGATGGAGCCGTTCTGGTCGGCCGCGGAACCGGTGTTGCCGCAGCTGTTCGACGGGTCGTGCCTGACATCCTGGAGCACGAATCCCGTCAGGAGCCCTGAGTTGTCGTGTGTGGAGACGTTGCCCCCAGCGTCGGCGAGGGCCGTTCCCGACCCCGCCGACGCAAGGGCCGCCACGGCCATGGCGGTGAGAGAGAACTGCTGGGACTTCTTCACGAATACCTCCTATTGACAGGCGACTCGCCGCGCTCAACGAAGGGCAGGCCCCTGGTTCTACTGCCCTGGTACCCGAAGCCACCGGTCGGCCGAAGAAGTACGATCCGACGGCGTAACGTCCCCATCCGGGAAAGCGTTGAACGGTGGTGGGGAGGTTTGTGCCGTGAGCATGTTCCGGAGGTCAGGAACACCGGTGTCACGGCCCGCCCTCGAAGGCCGCCATGGGACCCGCGGCCCGGGTGTCCTCCCCGGTCCCGGCCGGGCCCACCGCGGCCGACGCGGGCAGAGGCGCTCAGCGGACCGCGGCCATCGTCTCCACGCGGACCAGGTTCTCCGCGACGAGCAGCTCCTTGACCCGCTCGGACAGCATGCCCAGCTGCCGCAGCACATGGATGACCTGCTGGAACAGCAGCTGCCGGTAGGTGGCCATCATCGGATTGGTGCGCGCGAACCGCACCCCCAGCTCCACGTCGAGGTCCATGCGCTCCCACAACTCGCGCAGCATGAACCGGCGTGACATCAGCCGGATCGCCTCCAGCAGGAAGTCCTCCCGGTCCCGCAGCTCCGCCGCCGTCACCTGCTGGTACATGCCGGTCAGCGCGGTGACCCCGAACGCGATGTGCCGGGCCTCGTCGCTCGCCACCATCCGCGTGATCTGCCGGATCAGCGGATCGCCGAAGCCGCTGCTGGCCAGCCGCAGCCCGGTGATGGCCAGGCCCTCCATCACCACCTGCATCCCGAGGTAGACGATGTCCCAGCGGGACTCCGACAGCACGTCGTGCAGCAGGGTCCCCAGTCCCGGGTTGACCGGGTACACCACCCCGAGCTTCTCGTCGATGTACCGCGCGAACGCCTCCACGTGCCGGGCCTCGTCGGCGACCTGCGAGGCGGCGTACGTCTTGGCGTCCATGTCGGGCACGGTCTCCACCAGGCGGGCCGTGGTCACCAGCGCGCCCTGCTCGCCGTGCAGGAACTGGCTGCACATCCACGCCTGGTACTCCCAGCGGAACGCGGTGAGCAGCTCCTGGGGCACCGGACTGCCCTCGCCGACCACGAACGAGGCGAGCCTCGCCCCGTTCTCCTCGGTCAGTTCGGCACCGAAGTCGACGTCGTGGTCCCAGTCGATGTCGGTCGTGGCGTTCCACTGGGAGGCCTTGTTCTTCTCGTACAGGCTCCACACACGGCTGTCGCGCTTGCCGTAGTCCCAGTTCAGGCAGGCCCGGGTGAGGGTCTCCACCTCCAGCAGGTCCGCCTTGACGGATTCCAGGGTGAAGAACGTCGGGTCGGCTGCCTCGTCAGGAAGGGTGGTCATCGGTAAGGCGATCCCCTCGGGCACAAGAGCAGAACTGTCCCGGCGATCCTCACCGCCGCCCGCTCCGGCGGGCCAGGCAGGCGCCGGGCAACTGGGCGGCAGACGTGTTGCCGGTCGGGGTGCCTGGCCCCGCCGGTACCGGCCGCCCACGATGATCCCCGCGGGGCCACCGCCCCACCCGAGCCCCACCCGGGCTCCGGAACGCCGGCCGACGAGAGGAGCGGGATGCGAACCGATGCCGCCGCACGGTCCTCCCACACCGCGCACACCCCGGCGCGCGGTGTGGACAGTCCGTGGGTCGTCGGCCGGGTGAGCGCACCCGGCGCCCGCCTGAGGCTGGTCTGCCTGCCCCAGGCGGGGGGCAGCGCCGCGTCGTTCGCCCCCTGGCGGGTCATCCCGCCGCGCGGCATCGAACTGGCCACCGTCGAGCTGCCGGGCCGCGGGGTGCGCAGCGCCGAGCCGCTGCCCGGCACCCTCCGGGAACTGGCCGACGCCGTGCTCGACGGCATCGCCGGTGAACTCCGGCAGCCGTACGCGATCTTCGGTCACAGTTTCGGCGCCCTGCTCGGCTACGAACTGGCCCAGGGCATCCGCCGCAGCGGCCTCACCCCGCCCGCCGCACTGATCGTCTCCGCCTCCCGGGCCCCGCACCTCCCCGTGCGCAAGCGGATCTCCGACCGTCCCGACGAGGCCCTGCTCCACTGGCTGGAGGGGTTCGGCGGCTTTCCGCCCGAACTGCGCCGCTACCCCGCCTATCTGCGCTACGCCCTGCGCACCGTCCGCCGGGACCTGGCGCTGGCCGAGGCCTACACGGCACCCGGCCCGGCCCCGGCCGGCTGCCCGCTGCAGGTGCTCGGCGGCGCCGACGATCCGCTGGTGGGCCGGGAGGGGCTGGCGGAGTGGCGGGACTGTGCCGGGGACGACGCCTTCGGCCTGCGGATGCTGCCCGGCGGCCACGACTACCCGTTCGCCCACGCCGGGGACACCCTCGACGTGCTCACGCAGCTCCTCGACCAGCACGCCCGTCCGTCCCCCGCACGCAACGGCCCCTGACCCGCTGACCTGCTGACCCGCCGTTCCCCGTCCCCGCCGGCCCGATCCGCCCGGGCGCGCGCGTCGCCGTACGCGCCGCCGACCGCTTCCGGGAAGACCTCACAGTGAAGACCAACGACGACACGCAGAACCGCCGGCCGTCGCAGGCCGCGCCGCCGCAGGCCGGGAGCCGGTCTCCGGGAGCCGGGACCCCGTCGCCGATCGAGGCCGCCCTGCCGCTCACGCCGCTGCAGGAGGGCATGCTCTTCCACGCCCTCTACGACCCGGACGGCGCGGACGTCTACACCATCCAGGCCCCCTTCGAGCTGACCGGCGACCTGGACGCCGGGGCGCTCCGCTCGGCCTGCACGGACACCCTCGCCCGGCACACCGCACTGCGGGCGGGCTTCCGCGAGCGGGCGGGCGGACAGCCCGTCCAGCTGATCCGCCGCACTGCCGACGCGTCGTGGACCGAACTCGACCTCGCAGCGGACGAGGAGGGGGCGCGCCGCAGGAAGCTGGTCGCCTTCCTGGAGGAGGAGCGGCGCCGCCGCTTCGACATGGCCGACCCGCCGCTGATCCGGTTCGCCCTCGTCCGGCTCGCCGCCGACCGGTACGCGTTCGTCCTGACGTATCACCACATCCTGCTGGACGGCTGGTCGGTGCCGCTGGTCCTGGAGGACCTGTTCACCCGGTACCACCACCACGCGACGGGCACCCCCGCCGCCGACGGAGCGCCCCGCACTCCCCTCGCGCACTATCTGCGCTGGCTGTCCCGGCAGGACCGGGACGCCGCCGAGCGGGCCTGGGCCGAGGCGCTGGCGGGACTGGCCGATCCGACCCTCGTCGCGCCCGGCGCCGCCGAGGCGGGGGAGGGCGCACTGCCGGGCCTGACCCGCCTCACGCTGTCCGAGGAGACCACCCGGGCGCTTGAGCAGACCGCACGCCGGAACGGCCTCACGCTCAACTCCGTGGTGCAGGGCGCCTGGGCGCTGCTGCTGGCGCTGCTCACCGGCCGGGACGACGTGGTCTTCGGGCAGACGGTGCACGGCCGCCCGGCCGATCTGCCGGGCGCCGACCGGGTGGTCGGCCTGCTGATGAACACCGTGCCCGTACGGGTGCGGATCGACCCCGCCGAGCCGCTGGCCGCGCTGATCGCCCGGATCCAGGACGAGCAGCTCGCCCTCGCCCCGCACCAGCATCTGGCACTGGCCGCCGTCCGCCGGCTCGCCGGGTCCGACGGCCCGCTGTTCGACACCGCGACCAGCTTCGGCGACGCCCCGCTGGGCTGGGACGGCCTGCGGGACGCCGTTCCCGGACTGCGCGTCACGCCCCTGCGGGAGGCCGACGACGACCGGGAGCCGAACGGCTCCGGCCAGCCGGAGCGGCCTGCCGGCCCGGACAGGCCCGGGGCACCGGACGGAGCGGAGACGCCCGGAGCACCGGTGGTGCCGCCGGCGCCCGCCGTACCGGTGGGGCCGGGTGGTCCCGAGGTGTCCGGGGTACCGGGTCGAGCCGAGGCGCCCGGGATACCGGTGGGGCCCGGTGGTGCGGAGACACCACCCGGAGCGCCGGTGGGGCCCGGTGAATCGGACGGACCCGGGGGGCAGGAGATCACCGGTGCCACCCACTACCCCCTCAGTGTCGTCGCCCTCGCCGGACCCCGGCTGAGCCTCCATCTCAGCCACCGCACCGACCTGTTCGACGCCGACCGCATGGAGCTGATCGGCTCCCGTCTGCGGCTGCTGCTCGAGACCTTCGCCCGGGAGCCCGCCACCCCCGTGGCCCGGGTGCCCCTGCTGACCGCCGACGAACACCGGCAGATCGTCGAGGGCTGGGGCCGCGGCTCCGGCGAGCGTCCCGAACCCGCGCCGCTGACCCGCCGGTTCGCGGACCGGGTGCGGGCCACCCCGGGCGCCCCGGCCGTCGCCGACGCCGAACGCACCCTCACCTACCGCGAACTGGACGACGCCGCCGGCCGGCTGGCCCGGCTGCTCACCGAACGGGGCGTCGGACCCGGCGACCTGGTCGCCGTCGCCCTGCCCCGCGGCACCGACCTCGTCGTGGCGCTGCTCGC
Source organism: Streptomyces poriticola (assembly GCF_036689765.1). Taxonomy (NCBI): domain Bacteria; kingdom Bacillati; phylum Actinomycetota; class Actinomycetes; order Kitasatosporales; family Streptomycetaceae; genus Streptomyces; species Streptomyces poriticola. Next base: position 25,666 of record NZ_JBAGKH010000016.1, on the reverse strand, counting down.
CGCGCTCAAGGCAGGCGCCGGATACGTCCCCGTCGACCCCGGCCACCCGGCGGAACGCATCGCCTTCGTGCTCGCCGACGCCGCTCCCGCCGCCGTCGTCGGCGCCGACGCGACCGATCCCGCCCTCGCCGGCCACCCGGCGCCCGTCCCGCTCCGCGACCCGGCCGTGCGTGCCACCCTGGCGGCCTACGACGGTCCCGCCCCGGACGCCGCGGTGCGGCCCGAGGACACCGCCTACGTGATCTACACCTCCGGGTCCACCGGCCGGCCCAAGGGCGTCGTGGTGGAACACCGCACCGTCGACGGCTATCTCGCCTTCGCCCGCGCCGCCTACCCGGGCCTGGCCGACCGGGCGCTGGTGCACTCGCCGCCGTCCTTCGACCTCACCGTCACCGGCATCCTCGGCCCGCTGACCGCCGGGGGTTCGGTCCGCCTCGGCGACCTCGACGACTTCGACACCCCGGCCGGCGCGGGCGACCGGCCCCCCGCGTTCGTCAAGGCCACCCCCAGCCATCTGCCGGTGCTCACCGCCGGTCCCGACCGGTGCTCGCCCACCGGCCAACTCGTCCTCGGCGGCGAGCAGCTGACCGGCGAGGCGCTCGCAGAATGGCGCGCGGCCCACCCCGAGGTGACGGTCGTCAACGAGTACGGCCCCACCGAGGCGACCGTGGGCTGCATGGAGTACCGCCTGGAGCCCGGCGACGCGCTGCCCACGGGCGCGGTGCCGATCGGCGGGCCCGTGCCCGCGGCCCGCCTCCACGTCCTGGACCCCTGGCTGCGCCCGGTCCCGCCGGGCATCGCCGGCGAGCTGTACATCGGCGGCGACGTCCTGGCCCGCGGCTACGCGGCCCGCCCCGCCCTGACCGCCGCCCGCTTCGTCGCGGACCCGTTCGGCGCGCCGGGCGCCCGGATGTACCGCACCGGTGACCTCGCCCGCTGGCGGCCCGACGGCACCATGGAGTACCTCGGGCGCACCGACGACCAGGTCAAGATCCGCGGCCACCGCATCGAGCTCGGCGAGATCGAGGCCGTGGTCGGCACCGACCCCGCGGTCGCCCAGGTCGCCGCCGCCGTACGCCGGGACCGGCGCGGCACCGGGCGCCTGGTGGCGTACGTGGTGGCCGCGCCCGGGGCCGACCTGGACGGCCTGCCGGACCGGATCGCCGGTCGGCTGCCCGCCTACATGGTGCCGGCCGCCTTCGTCCCCCTGACGAGCGTTCCGCTCACCCCCAACGGCAAGGTCGACCGGGCCGCCCTGCCCGCGCCCGGGCAGCGGGAGCCGGTGGTGGTCTCCGTACCGTCGGCGGGGGGTGCGGCGGTGTCGCTGGCGGGTCTGTTCGGGCAGGTGCTGGGGTTGGCGGCGGTGGGGGTCGAGGACGACTTCTTCGGTCTGGGTGGTGATTCGATCACGGTGATCCAGTTGGTGGCGCGGGCGCGTGAGGCGGGGGTGCGGTTGACGCCGAAGCAGGTGTTCGCGCACCGCACGCCCGCCGCGCTGGCCGCCCTGCTGGCGGAGGCCGGACCGGAGAGGTCCGGGACCGCGCCCGCCGAGCCCGCGCCCGCGAGGGCCGTGCCCGCACGGCCGTTCGCCGCCGCGGCCGGGGACACCGCCGCCGCCCCCGGCCTCGTCCCCGCCACCCCCGACGTCATCCCCGCCACCCCGATGATGCGGCGCCTGCGCGCCCACGGCGGCGGATACGACGCCTACCACCAGTCCACCCTGCTTCGCGTCCCGCCCGCCCTGGGCACCGAACGGCTCCGTACCGCCGTCGAGGCCGTGCTGGCCCGGCACCAGGCACTGCGCGGACGGCTGCGCGAGGACGGCTCCCTCGCCGTCGGGACCGCCCCGCACCATCCGCCGGGCGGCACCGTGCGCCGGGTCGACGTCTCGGATGTCCCGGACGCCGCCGGCCCCGACACCGAGCTGCGCCGCCGGATCGCCGACCGCGCCGCCGAGGACGCCGACGCCCTCGCCCCGCGCGACGGCACGATGCTCCGGGCCACCTGGTTCGACGCGGGCCCCGAGCGGCCGGGGCGGCTGCTCGTCACCATCCACCACCTGGCCGTGGACGCGGTGTCCTGGCACATCGTGCTCACCGACCTCTACACCGCCTGGCACGCCGCGGCCCCCGGCACCCCCGAGCCCCTCGACCCGTTCGACCCGGTCCCCGTACCGCTCGCCGAGTGGACCACCGCGCTGCACCGCGCCGCCCGCGAGGCCGACGTCCTCGCCGAACTGCCCCACTGGCAGCGCACCCTGGACGCCCCCGGCCTCGCCCTGACCGACGCGCCGCTGTCCCCGTCCCGGGACATCCACGCCACCGCCGCCGAGCTGCGCCTGACGCTGCCCGAGGACCTCACCGCCGCGCTGCTGACCACGGTGCCCGCCGCCCTCGGCACCCGCACCGACGCGATCCTGCTCACCGCGCTCGCCCTCGCGGCCGCCACCTGGCGCGGCCCCGTCGCCGGCCCCGTCGCCGGCCCCTCCGGCACGTCCGTACTCCTCGACCTCGAGGGCCACGGCCGGGAAGCCGTCGGAGCACTCGACGACCTGTCCGGCACCGTCGGCTGGCTCACCTCCCTCTACCCGGTGCGCCTCGACGCCGGCGTGCCCGACTGGACCCCGGACGACACCGCCGACCCCGCCGGCGACGCCCGCCTCGGCGACGCCGTACGCCGCGTCGCCGCCCAGCTCGGCGAGGTCCCCCGCCACGGCCTCGGCTACGGCCTGCTGCGCCACCTCAACCCGGAGACCGCGGCCGGACTGGCCGCCCGGCCCGAGCCCCAGCTCTGTTTCAACTACCTCGGCAGACAGGGCGGTCCGGCCGCGGTGCAGGACGCGGACTGGAGCGCGGCGCCCGAGGCGGACGCACTGCCTCTCGGCGCCGATCCGCGGATGCCGCTGACCCACGCCGTCGAGGTCAACGCCGCCGTGGAGGAAGGCCCGGACGGCCCACGCCTCGTCGCCCACTGGCTGTGGGCGCGGCGGCTGCTCACCGAGGCCGAGGCCGGGCGGCTCGCCGAGCTGTGGTTCGCGGCCCTGCGCGCCCTCGTCGCCCACGGCAGCGCCGGACCGGCCCGCGCCGCCCGGGAGGAGGCTGCCGAGCGCTCCCGGCTGACCGAGCGCCTCGGGCGGCCCGTCGAGCAGCTGCTGCCTCTGACGCCGATGCAGGAGGGACTGCTCTTCCACGCCCGCTACGACCGCCGCGACCTCGACGTCTACACCGTGCAGATCGCGCTGGAGACCCGCGGCCCACTGGACGTGGAGCGGTTCCGCGCCGCCTGTGACGCCCTGCTGGACCGGCACCCCATGCTCCGCGCGGCATTCCTGCAGCGCCGCTCGGGCGAACCGGTGCAGGCCGTCACCGCACACGTCCGGATGCCCTGGCAGCTGCACGACCTCACCGGCCTCGACCCGGACCAGCAGGACACCCGGCGCGCCGAACTGCTCGCCGCCGACCGGCACCGCCGCTTCGACCCCGCCGTGCCGCCGCTGATGCGCTGCACCGTGCTCGCGCTCGCCGCCGACCGGCACCAGCTGGTGCTGAGCACGCACCACCTGCTCGTCGACGGCTGGACCACCTCCCTGCTGCTGCGGGACCTGCTCGCGCTCTTCGACCGGGACGGCGACCCCGCCGGACTCCCCGCCCCCGGCCACTACCCGGACCATCTGCACCGGCTCGCCGCCCAGGACCGGGACGGGGCCCGCGCCGCCTGGGCCGCCGCGCTGGCCGGGCTCGACCGGCCGACCCTGGTGTGTCCCGGCCGCGACACCGCCCGCGTCCGCGCCCTGCCCGAACGCCTCACCGTCGAGCTGACCGAGACCGAGACCGCCGCCCTGCTGGAGGCCGCCCGCGGCCACGGCGTCACCCCGAACACCGTGGTCCGGCTGGCCTGGGCGCTGTGCCTGCACGACCTGACCGGAGAGCGGGACCTGGTCTTCGGCGCCACCGTCTCCGGCCGCGACGCCGAACTGCCGGACGTCGCCGAGACCGTCGGGCTGTTCATCAACACCGTGCCGGTGCGGGTGCGGCTGGACGCGGACGAGCCGGTCGGCGCCCTGCTGCGCCGCCTCCAGGGCGAGCAGGCGGCGCTGCTGCCGCACCTCCACCTCGCGCTGACCGAGGTGCGGCGGGCCGCCGGCCGGGGCGCGCTGTTCGACTCCTGCGTCGTCTTCGAGAACTTCCCCACCGCCGAGGCCTTCCCCAGCCCCGACGACGGGCTGCGGCTGACCGCCGTCAGCGGCGAGGACCCGTACCACTACCCGCTGAAGCTGATGGCCGCACCCGGCACCCGGTTCCGCCTGGAGCTCGGCCACCGTGCCGACCTGCTCCCCGCCGGCACCGGCACCCGGGTCGCCGCGCGCCTGCGCGAGCTGCTCACCGCACTCCCGCAGTCCCTCGCCGCCCCCACCGGCCGGCTGCTCGCGGACCCGGGAGAGCCCGCGGGGGAGCCCGGCCGCACCGCACGGCGGCTGTGCGACCTGGCCGCCGGGATCCTCGGCCGCGCCCGCGTCGGCGCCGACGACGACCTGTTCGACCTCGGCTGCGACTCGCTCACCGCACTGCGCCTGACCGGCCGTATCGAGGCCGAACTGGACCGCACCGTCGAGGTGTCCACCGTCTTCGGCCACCGCACACCCAGGGCCCTGGCCGCGGCGCTCACCGCAGCCGCACCGGCCGGGACCGGCACCGAGACCGGGACCGGCACCGAGACCGGGACCGGCACCGAGACCGGGGCCGCATCCGCAACCAGGAGTACGCCATGACCAACCCCTTCGACGACGAGAGCGGCACCTTCCACGTCCTCGTCAACGCCGAACGCCAGCACTGCCTGTGGCCCGCCTTCGCCCTGGTCCCGCCCGGCTGGGACGTCGTCGTCGCCGACAGCGACCGGCAGACCTGCCTCGACCACATCGAGCAGCACTGGACCGACATGCGACCGGCGAGCCTCGCCGACGTCTGACCGCATCCGCCCCGCCCGCCCCGCCTTCCCGCCCTCACAGACAGGTGGCCGTACCCATGCAGAACGACTCCGTGGTCGTCAACTCCTGGAACGAGTGGGACCCCCTCGAGGAGATGGTCGTCGGCTCTGCCGACAGCGCCTGCTTCGAGCCGACCGAGCCGGGCAGCCGGCCCGCCGTCCGCAACGCCCCCGGCACGCCGTTCCCGACCGGGCCGAAGTCCAAGGAGGCCGTCGACCTCGCAGGCGAGGAACTCGACGGCCTCGTCAAGGTTCTGCGGTCGCAGGGCGTCACCGTGCGCCGCCCGGCCCCGCACGACTTCTCCCGCCCGGTCACCACCCCGGACTTCCAGGTCGACAACCAGTACTGCGCGGTCTGCCCCCGCGACGTGATGATCACCTTCGGCAACGAGATCGTCGAGGCCACCATGTCGCGCCGGGCCCGCTACTTCGAGTACCAGCCCTACCGCAAACTGGTCTACGAGTACTGGAACGCCGACCCGCGGGTGCTGTGGACCACCGCGCCCAAGCCGTCCATGGCCGACGGCATGTACCGCGAGGAGTTCTGGGACTGGCCGCTCGAGCAGCGGCACGAGCGCATGCACTCCTTCGAGTTCTGCGTCACCCAGGACGAGGTGGTCTTCGACGCCGCCGACATGAGCCGGCTCGGCCGGGACATCCTGGTCCAGGAGTCGATGACCACCAACCGGGCCGGTATCCGCTGGCTGCGCCAGCACCTCGAGCCGCGCGGCTTCCGCGTCCACACGGTGCACTTCCCGCTGGACTTCTTCCCCTCGCACATCGACTGCACCTTCGTGCCGCTGCGCCCCGGCCTGGTCCTCACCAACCCCGAACGCCCGCTGCGCGAGGGCGAGGAGAAGATGTTCCTGGCCAACGACTGGGAGCTGGTGGACGCCCCGCAGCCGGTGCTGTCCAACGACGAGATGCCGCCGTACTGCCAGTCCTCCAAGTGGCTGTCGATGAACGTGCTCAGCATCTCCCCGACCAAGGTGATCTGCGAGGAGCAGGAGAAGCCCCTCCAGGACCTGCTGGACAAGCTGGGCTTCGAGGTGTTCCCGGTGCCCTTCCGGCACGTCTTCGAGTACGGCGGCTCGCTGCACTGCGCCACCTGGGACGTGCGCCGCACCGGCACCCGCGAGGACTACTTCCCCCGCCTCGACTACACGCCGCTGGTCTGACCCGCGGCGGCCAGAGACCGGGTGTGCCGGGCGCAGCGCACTCCCCCGTGCGCGACGGCCCGGCACACCCAGCCCCCCGCCCACGGACCGGCCGTCAGGACGACACCGGCCGGTCCGGCGCGGCACACCCGGCGACGAGTCCGGCCAGCTCCTCCGGGGTGCGCGGCCCCGCCGCGGACTCGCCCAGCACGCCCTGCGCCCGCAGCAGCCGCGCCACCGCCACCCCCCAGGGCAGCCGCAGTCCGGCCCGGCGCAGCAGATCCGGGCCGGCCAGCGTGGCAGCGGTCGGACCGGTGTGCACCCCGGACGGGGTGAGCACGGCCGCGTCGTCGGACCAGCGCAGGGCGAGATCGACGTCATGGGTGGCCATCACCACGGTGGTGCCGCCCGCACGCAGTCCGTCGAGGGTCGCCAGCAGCCGCTCCTGCCCGTCCGGGTCGAGCCCGGCGGTCGGCTCGTCCAGGATCAGCACTCGCGGCCGCATCGCGACGGCACCGGCGATCGCCGCCCGCTTGCGCTGCCCGTACGACAGCAGATGCGTCGGCCGGTCGGCCAGCGCGGCGATGTCCAGCGCGGCCAGCGCCTCGCCCACCCGGTCCCGCACCTCGGGGTCCGGCAGCCCGAGGTTGAGCGGCCCGAACGACACGTCCTGCGCCACGGACGCGGCGAACAGCTGGTCGTCCGGGTCCTGCACCACCAGCTGCACCGTGGTCCGCAGCCGGGTCAGCCCCTTGCGGTCGTAGGTCACCGGCTCGCCCGCCACCGTCAGCCGGCCCGTACGGGGCTTCAGCCCGCCGCTGAGCAGCCGCATCAGTGTGGTCTTGCCGCTGCCGTTGCGGCCCAGCAGCGCCAGCGCCCGCCCCTCGGGCACCCGGAAGTCCAGGTCGCGCAGTACGGTGGGCCCGTCCTCGTACGCGAAGGAGGCGCCCCGCAGGGCGACGAGCTCGGAGTCGCTCACGTCAGCGGCCTTTCCAGTAGGAAGGTGAGGACGGCCAGCACCGCGAGCAGCACACAGCTCGCGGCGGTGAACGGCACCGACACCCGGGCCTCGGGCACCAGCACGCGCAGCGTGCCGTCGTAGCCGCGCCCGGCGAGCCCCGTCTGCAGCCGCGCCGCCCGGTCGAAGGACCGCACGAACGCCGTGGCGCCGAGCCCGGCCAGTGAACGCCAGGCCGCGGCCCGCGAGGTGTGCCCCAGCCGGGCCGCCTGCGCCTGCCGCACCCGGCGCACCGAGTCCAGCAGCAGAAAGCTCATCCGGTACGTCACCAGCGCCACGTCGACCACCGGTGCGGGCACCCCGGCCCGCACCAGCCGCGGCAGCAGGTCGGACATCGGGGTGGTGAACGCGAACAGCAGCACCCCGAGCGAGGCCGCCGAGGTGCGCAGCAGCAGCCCGCCCGCCCGCGCCGGACCGCCGTCGGCCGGTGACAGGAACGCGTCCGGACCGCCGACCTGCACCAGCAGCGGCAGCGCCCCGGTGACACAGAAGCCGAGCGGCACCCGCCAGGCCCGCCACAGCCGGCGCGCCGGCACCCCCGCCGGGCCGAGCAGCACCGCGAGCGCCGTCACCAGCACCAGTGCCGCGCCCGGCCAGGGCGGCAGCGAGATCGCCAGGAGGGTCAGGCCCAGCCCGAGCACGGCCTTGTCCACGGGATGGCGGCGGCGCCAGCGACTGCTGTGCGCCGCCGCGTCGATCGGCAGCACTCAGTCCCCGGCGGGGGCGTCCTGCGGGGCGGCCAGGGCCCGTTCCTCGCCCTGCCGCCTGCCCCGGCGCAGCCCGAAGTAGTAGGCCAGCACCCCGGCGCCGAGCGCCGCCTGCAGGGCGAACAGGGCGGACTCGATCTCCCCGGACGGCGGTTCGTACAGCGGCGAGAACCACGGCTCGTAGTCCGGGTCGATCTCGGTGATCGCCGTCTCCGCCTCGCCGTCCGCGCCGGCGAACGGCTCCTCCTTGTGGTCGCCGAGCCCGAACACGAGCGGGATCACGGCGAGCGCGGCCACCGCGAGCAGCAGCAGGGCGTTGATCCGTGTGTTGCGCTTCACTGGGCCACCGCCTCCTGGTCGGCCTGCTCGGACTTCTTCTTCGGCCTCGTCAGCAGCACGCCCAGCCGGGTCAGTTCGCCCTTGCTGGAGCGCACCAGCAGCCGCATCACCAGCACCGTGAGCAGGCCCTCACTGACCGCGAGCGGGACCTGGGTGACGGCGAAGATCGAGCCGAACTTGCCGAGCGCGCCGGCGAAGCCGCTGCTCGGGTCCGGGAAGGCCAGCGCCAGCTGCACGGAGGTGACGCAGTAGGTGGACAGGTCGGCGACGAACGCGCCGAAGAACACCGCGACCATCAGCGGCACGTCGTAGCGGCGCAGCAGCTTGTAGACGGCGTATCCGGCCCAGGGGCCGACGATCGCCATGGAGAAGACGTTGGCGCCGAGCGTGGTCAGCCCGCCGTGCGCCAGCAGCAGCGCCTGGAACAGCAGGGTGATGGTGCCCAGCACCGCCATCACCGGCGGCCGGAACAGGATGGCGCCCAGCCCGGTGCCGGTCGGGTGGGAGCAACTCCCGGTGACCGAGGGCAGTTTCAGCGCGGACAGGACGAACGTGAAGGCCCCGGAGGCGCCGAGGAGCAGAGTGCTCTCCGGATGCTCCCTGACCTCGCGGGTGAGTGACCGTACTCCGTGGACGACGAACGGCGCAGACGCGGCGCCCCAGGCGACCGCGTGCGCCGGAGGCAGAAAGCCCTCGGCTATGTGCATGGCTCGGCAGACCCTCTCCAGCACCTCGTGGATGGTTGACGCGCCTCGGCCGGTCTCCTGGCTGACGGGTACCACCGCCCGCACTCCGCCTTCCCGGGTCCGTGAGGACCCAGTGGCTGCCCGCGAGGGCCGGAGCCGGACTTCCCGATCACAGTGGCGAGGGCCGCACCGGCATCACACCGGATTTCCCGTTCACCGAGGCGTGGTGACAGTAGTGCGGCGGGGTCCCGCTGACAAGGGCGTGCCCGGCGCTCGGAACGAGGTCACGCGCCCGATGTGCGCCGTCACCCGGGCCGGTCGCGGTCGGTCCGTTCCGCCCGCCGGACCGCCAACTCGCGCATCCACTGGCCCAGCGCGGTGGCGCCGGCGGTGAGGAACACGAAGGTGTACAGGATCTGCACGATGGTCACGACGCGGGCCGTCTGGCCCCGCGGGGTGATGTCGCCGTAGCCGACGGTGGCGAGCGTGACCACGGTGAAGTACAGGGCGTCGAGCCGGGTGTGCAGCCCCGAGAACTGGCCCGGCTGATGGGACAGCGCATAATACGCGGCGGCGAAGACATGTACGGCCAGTACGGTGAGCAGGGCGATGGCCAGGCCGGGCCGGGCGCCGGGGCGTTCGGCGAGCACCTGGCGGACCTGGCGCAGCAGCAGCAGCGCGACGAGCGTGAGCACCAGGCAGAACACCACCCAGCTCAGCACGGGGTGCTGCGGGCCGAGATGGTCCAGCGGCAGCAGGAAGTAGGCGACGACCACGAGCGCGGCGAGGACCGTGCGCGGCAGCCAGGAGCGGGCGGTCCGCCAGGAGCCCGGCCAGGGCCTCCGCCGGGAGCCCCTCCCGAAGTCCCGTCGGGAGTCCCGTCGGCCGGTCACCGGGCCGCCCCCGCCGCCCCGGCCGTGTCCGTCGCCCCCTCGGGCCGCTGCCGCCGCACCAGCTGGCCGACGATGAAGGCGACGACCGACGCCGCGACGATCAGCGGCATCTGCTCGGCGGCGTCCCCGCCGAGCAGGAGCGCCGCCAGCACCGCGCTGGCCAGCGGCAGCCCGGTGGTCGCGGACGCCGCGGCGGCGATCCCCAGTCCCAGGGCCGGCGCCGTACCGAACCCCGGCAGCCCGGAGAAGGCCGTGGCCGTCGCCGTGCCCAGCAGCACCGCGGGGAAGATCGGGCCGCCCCGCAGACTGCCCAGCGAGACGGCCCACGCCAGCCCCTTGCAGGCGACCAGCGCGACCAGCGCGCCCACCGACCAGGCGTGCGGATCCGCGGCGAGCTCGGCCAGCGTGGCCTGCCCGGACAGCGCGGCCTCGGCCGGGGAGCGGCCCGTGATCAGGGCGTAGGCGGTGATACAGACACCCACGGCGGTGGCGCAGGCCACGGTGCGGGCGGCCTTGCTGCCCCGCCGGGTGAAGCCGACGGTGGAGCGGCCCAGTTCACGTCCCAGGGTGACCAGCACCGCGATCAGCGCCGCCACCGGCAATCCCCACAGGAAGTCGCCGACGTCCGGACCGGCCGCCGACGGGAGCTCGCCCAGCGCGAGTGCACCGGTCTCCAGGCCCGTCCAGTCGCCGAAGCCGGTGAACACCAGCGCGCCCGCGGCGCTGGCCAGCAGGCAGGGCAGCAGCAGTGCCACCAGCCGGGCGCCGCCCAGCCCGGCCCCCTCGATGAGCAGCACCGCCGCCGCGATCGGCCCACCGAGGATGGTGGAGATGGCCGCGGTGGACCCGGCCGTCGCCACCACCGCCCGCGCCTTCGCATCCGCCGCGGCCGACCGCCGCACCGCCAGCAGCGCCAGCCCGCTGCCGATCGCCAGCAGCGGCGCCTCCGGGCCGAGCACCACCCCGAGCGGCAGCGTCGCCAGCGCGGCCAGCACCGTGCCGGGCAGCTCCTTCGGACCGACCGGCGCACCGCCCAGACCGTTCACCGGCAGATGGCCGCCCGAGCCCGGGACCCGGGTCACGATCGGTGCCAGGATCAGCCCGGCCAGCACCAGCGCCGGCAGCGGCCACCACCAGGGCGGCCCGGCGTAGCCGAGCGCCTCGGGCGCCGACTCCCACACCCAGTGCTGGAGCAGGTGCTGGAGCCCGACGAAGAAGAAGCACGCGAGGGCGATCGGCACGCCCAGCAGCACACACAGCAGCAGCAACCGCAGATAGCCGCGGCTGAGCACGGTGTCGCGCAGTGACTGCTCGGCCTGCGGCACGGCCGCGTTCGCCGGCGCGCTCATGTGGTCCTCCGGGGCTCCCCGACGGCATGTGGGGCCAGTCAACGCGAGGCCCGCACCGGCCGCATGTTCTGGCCTCCGACCCGGGCTCACCCGTCCGGCGCATCCCGCATGGCCGTATGCCGCCGCTCCGCGCAGGCTCGGAGGACCCGTGAGAAAGGACGCCGCTCATGAGCCAGCACGACGCACCTTCCCCCGGTACGCCCCCCGCAGGCACCCCCTCCTCCGGCGGCACCGCGCCCCCGCGGACGCGCACGGACCGGGAGAGCGGATGGGTGGCCGGCGGCGTCGTCTTCGCGGGCGTCCTGCTGCTGTGCAACGGCGCCTTCGCGGTGCTGCAGGGCATCGCGGCCATCGCCGAGGACGACGTGTACGCCCAGGTCGGCGGCTACGTCTACGAGTTGGACCTCACCGGCTGGGGCGTCGTCCACGTGATCCTCGGCGCGCTGCTCCTCGTCACCGGCTACGGCCTGCTGAAGGACATGACCTGGGCCCGCGTCGCGGGCATCGTGCTGGCCGCGCTCAGTCTGATCTCCCAGTTCCTGTTCCTGCCGTACGCGCCCTTCTGGTCGGTGGTCCTGATGGCGATCGACGTCTTCGTGATCTGGGCGCTGGCCAGCCGCCAGGAGCCGGCCGGCAGCCAGGCGCAGGCGGGGCGTACGGTCTGAGCGGACCGGCGCCCGCGACCGGACCGGGGGGGGGGGTCGCGGACCGTGTCGCAGTTGGGCCGAACGGGTGACATGGCGTAAGAATTGGCTGGTGCAGGCAGCGAAGGCGAGTCGGAACGGGGGGAGCCGGTGAACAGCCACGACGTCACCGATGAACAGTGGGAGGGGCTCGCCCAGGTCGTTCCGCTGCGCGGGCGGGACGCATGGCCGTCCTCGGTGGGGCACCGCGCCCTGCCGGAGGCCGAGACGGAGGCACGCCGCCGGTTCGTGGTGCTGCGCGTCAACATCTTCGCGGACGCCCGCGACGTCGCCGAGACCCTGATGGCCGGCATCCCGGTGCTGCTCGACCTGACCGGCGCGGAGACGGAGGTCGCCAAGCGCGTCCTCGACTTCAGCACCGGCGTGGTCTTCGGGTTGGCCAGCGGGATGCACCGGGTCGACCGCAACGTCTTCCTGCTGACCCCGGCGGGCATGGAGGTCAACGGCCTCATGGAACAGGCGGGCGCCCCGGGCATCTGACGCCGGGCAGGCCCGCGCGCGGAAGCCCGGCCCGCGCCGACGCCCCACCCACCGGCGGCCAGGACCAGTCCGCCCGTGTACGGCGCCGGCCCAGGACACCCACCGACGGCGGACCGCGCCGCTGCCGGGGGCGGGTACCCACCGGTCCCGGGGGGTGCCGCTGGGCGGCGCCCCTCATCCGGACCGTACCGCTTCGGCTGGGGCGGCCGTCCCCGTCCGACCGCGGGTGCCCGCTGCCGAGGCCGGGCGGCCCCCCGCCCGACCAGGGCGGTCGTGCTTCCTCCAGCGCCTCGAGGGCCTTGGAGGTGCCCCAGGGCCGCACGGGTGGGTGCGGGCGGCACCGCGTCGGCGCCGGGCTGGGCCCCCGACCATGCGGTCGTCGCACCGCCGCCGTCCCCGTAACCGGCGGGCGGCGGCGTGCCGGGTACCCTCGGCGGAGTTGCCGCCGGCGCCACCGGGCGTGAGCCTCCCGGCCTCGGCCGCAGGCCCCCGGCCCCCCGCAGGCAGGCGTACCCGCCCCCGGCGGGCGGGCCCTCGGCGCGGGCGCCACCCTGCGGCCGGCCGCCGCCCCGAGCCGGTGACCGGCGTCCGCCGCACCGGGCAGGTGCCCGGCACTCGTCACCCCGGGGCAGGTGACCGGCGTCAGCCGACCCGGGCGAGTGACCCGGGGTCCGCCGCACCGCGCTCCGGTCCCCCGAACGTGGGAAGGCCCCCGGGGCGGAACGGTTCGCCCGCCCTCCGCGGCCCTACGGTCCGGGCATGCCCGTGCCCGACGCGCCGTCCCCGCAGGCCACCCCCTCCGCACCTGCCCCCGGGGCACACCCGGAGCGGCGGCCCTGCGTCACCGAGCTGCGGTTGGCCGCCTTCGCCGGCCTGCGGCGCACCGCGCTCCGCCTCGGCCCGCTCACCCTGCTGACCGGCCCCAGCGGCTCCGGCAAGACCAGTGCGCTGCGGGCGTACGAGGCGCTGGCCCGGCTCGGCGGCGGCGCCCCGCTGGGCATGGTCTTCCCCGACCCCGTCTCCTGCGTGCCCGACGGCGCCCGGCCCGACGCACAGCGCCGTCGCGGATTCCGGATCGGCTGCACCGCCGACGGACCCGAGGGCCCGGTCCGTCTGGACGTCGCCGTCCAGGCGGAACCCGAACTCCGAATCGTCGGCGAACGGCTGAGCGCCGACGGCGTCGTCCTGCTGGAGACCGCGCTGCGCGATCCCGGGCGGCGCACCGTACAGGCCGCCTGGCACACGGCCGGACCGGCGCCGGTGACCCGCGCGCCGCTGCCGGACGACCGGCTCGGCACCACGCTGCTGCCGCTGCGCGTGGCCGGCAAGACCGACGGGCAGCGCCGCGTGCTCGCCGCCGCCGAGCAGACGGTCGTCGCCCTGCGCTCGGTGTTCGCCTGCGACCCCCGGCCCGGCCGGATGCGCGATCCGGTGCCGGCCGGCACGGGACGGCTGCTGCGCGGCTGCGACAACCTCGCCGACGTGCTGTGGCGCACCCGCGCCGAATGCGGGCAGCGGTACGCGCAGTTCGTCGCCGCGGTGCGCACCGGATGCGCGGGGCCGGTGGCCGACGTGCTGGCCGAGCCGATCACCGGGGGAGCGGTGCGGGCACTGCTCGAGCGGGGCGACGGCACCCGGAGCGGACTCGCCCGGCTCGGCTACGGCGAGGTGCGCTATCTCGCCCTCGCCCTGGTGCTGCTCACCGGGCCGGGTGTGCTGGAGGTCGACCCGGCCGGCGAGGTGCCGGGCGCTCTGCAGACCCTCACGGTCCTGGCCGACGGCTTCGACCGGGGCCTGGACCCGCACCAGCGGGGCGAACTCCTCCGGCTGGCGGCCCGGATGTGCGAGCGGGGGCATCTGCGCCTGGTCGGCGCGGTCAGCGACGCCTCGTGGGCGCGCGAGGCGACGCGCGGCGTCACGGTGGTACACCTGGACGCGTGACCGATCACCCCCGCGACCTGGCGGCGCTGCAGCGCCGGCTGGCCGAGTTCGCCGCCGTGCGGCACTGGCAGCCGTACCACACCCCCAAGAACCTCGTCACCGCGCTCAGCGTCGAGGCCTCCGAACTCTTGGAGATCTTCCAGTGGTTGACGCCCGAGGAGTCGGCCCGCGTGATGGCCGACCCCGACCGGGCGCACCGCGTCCGCGACGAGGTCGCCGACGTCCTGGCCTATCTGCTGCAGCTGTGCGAGGTGCTCGGCGTCGACCCGCTGGCCGCGCTGGAGGCGAAGGTCGACCGCAACGAGCGCAGGTTCCCGGTACCGCCGAACCCACCCGACAGTCACCCCGAGTAGTCGTCAACCTGCCCGAAACCGATTTGTTGTCCACAGATTTCCGTCTTCCTCTGGCTTTTCGTCCCACAGACCCTCACTCTGGGTAGTGGACAACGGAGTTCGGGCGGACGCGCGTGACTGCGCGTCGAAGGACGGACGGGGGCAGCGCATGGACGCTGTGCGGCTCATCGTGACGAGCAGGCGTGCCCTGACCGCCGGCGGTGATGTGCCGGAGATTCTCGCGGAGGTGTGGCAGGCGCAGGCCCTGGCACAGGCCATCGGCAGCCGGCTCGCGGTCTCCGGGCCACCGGAACTGCGCGGCGAGGCACTGGGGCTGACCGAGCTGGCGGGGCGCGGCTGCGGTGTGCTGCACACGCCGGCGCTGGGCCCGGGTGAGCTGCGCGCCGCCCAGCTCACCGAGCTGGGTGACGCGCGCCAGGCCCTGATGCGCCTCGGCGCGCTGCTCGGGGAGATAGGCATCGCCCTGGTCGGCATCGCCTGCGCGGCGGACGACGAGGGCACCTACTGGCAGTGCATGGAGGCGATCGACGCGGCCGACGAGTGCCGGGACCGTGTCCAGGAGATGCTCCGCAAACTCGCCGACCGGGACGCGGTGTTACCCGAGCGCGAGGCGGGCTGACTCCACCCGCGCTGCCGGACCGGCCGGCTGTGCCTCCGGCGCCGGAGGCCGGACAGACCCTCCGCGTCAGTCCGTGCCGCGCCCGTCCTCGGCCGGTCCGGGTCCCGGACCCGCTCCCGGCGCCGGGGAAGGGGAAGGGGGACCGGGCGGCTGCAGTTCCGCGTCCAGTGCCGACAGGTCCGCGTTCAGGGCCGCCATCAGCTCCTCCATCTGCTGCAGCAGCCCTTTCGGCCGGGCTGCGGCCCCGCCCTGCTGCGGTGCGGTCTCTTCGGACATGACGGCCTCCTCGGCCCCTGGCCCCCGGGGGAGGCCGACACGGTGACACTCCGGCGGTCGCGGGCCGGTGCGGGTGCCGGGCGGTCCGGCTCCGCCCGAGCCAACGATCACCCGTCGGGGCCGGTCACTGGCAGGGTCCCGGCGACGGCGCACCGTTGACGCGATTTCACCCGACCGTGGACACCGCGGCACACACGGCCGTCGACGGACGATCTCCGCCCCTGTTCGAGCAGGCAGGACGGATCCATGGATCTCCGCATCCTCACCGAGCCCCAGCAGGGGGCCGGCTACACACCCTGCTCACCGTCGCCAAGGCCACCGAAGACCTCGGCTTCGACGCCTTCTTCCGCTTGACCCGGCCCGCTGCCGGACCCCGTGACAGGCACCGGAATAAACAAAGGCGCCGGTCGGCCCCGTGTGCGATGGTGTGACCGTCGTCCTGCCGAGCCCCCGGGAGCACTCCCCTGGGGGCTCGCGCACGTACGGCACCCTCGTCATCACCATCCGGCCGGAGAGGCCCGCCGCATGTTCCTGACCATCACCACCACCGGTACCCCCGAACGCCCCGCCACCGACCTCGGCTTCCTGCTCCACAAGCATCCCGGGAAGGCGCAGGCGTTCGACACCTCCTTCGGCACCGCCCATGTCCTCTACCCCGAGGCGGAGCCCCAGCGCTGCACGGCGGCGCTGCTGCTGGAGGTCGACACGGTGGCCCTGGTCCGGCGTGGCAAGGGCAAGGGCCGCGGCGGCGCCCCCGACGCGGCCCTGGCCCAGTACGTCAACGACCGCCCCTACGCCGCCTCCTCCCTGCTCGCCGTCGCCCTGAGCCGGGTCTTCTCCAGCGCCATGCACGGAGCCTGCCGGGCCCGGCCGGAACTGCCCGGCGAGCCGCGCCCGCTGCGCGTCGAGGTGCCCGCACTGCCCGCTCGCGGCGGAGCCGACCTCGTACGGCGGCTCTTCGAGCCGCTCGGCTGGTCCGTCGCCGCCGACCCGGTCCCGCTGGACACCGAGTTCCCGGAGTGGGGCGACTCGCGCTACGTCCGGCTGGTCCTGGAGTCGGAGGCGCTGACCGTCGCCGAGGCCCTGCGCCACCTCTACGTCCTGCTGCCGGTGCTCGACGGCGCCAAGCACTACTGGGTCGCCCCCGACGAGGTGGACAAGCTGCTGCGGGCCGGGGAGGGCTGGCTGCCCGGCCACCCCGAGCACGCGCTGATCACCAGCCGCTATCTGTCCCGGCGCTGGTCGCTGACCCGGCAGGCGATGGAGCGGCTGGAGCTGGTCCGGCTGGCCGAGGCCGACGACAGCGAGGTCGAGGAGGTGGACAACGCCGTCGGGGCGGAGACCGAGGCCGAGCAGAAGCCGACGCCGCTGGCCGTGCAGCGCCGCGAGGCGATCCTCACCGCGCTCCGCGAGTCCGCCGCCGCCCGCGTCCTGGACCTCGGCTGCGGAGAGGGCCACCTGGTGCGGGAGCTGCTCAAGGAGCCGCGGTTCACCGAGATCCTCGGTGTCGACGTGTCGGTGCGCGCGCTGGCCGTCGCCGCCCGCAGGCTGAGGCTCGACAGCATGAGCGAGCGGCAGGCCGCCCGCGTCCGGCTGGTGCAGGGCTCGCTCGCCTACACCGACCGACGGCTCAAGGGGTACGAGGCCGCCGTGCTCAGCGAGGTGATCGAGCATGTCGACCCGCCCCGGCTGCCCGCCCTGGAGTACGCCGTGTTCGGCGCCGCCCGCCCCGGCACCGTCGTCGTCACCACACCCAACGTCGAGTACAACGTGCGCTGGGAGACCCTTCCGGCAGGTCATGTCCGCCACCACGACCACCGCTTCGAGTGGACCCGCGCCGAGTTCCGCGACTGGGCGCGGGCGGTGGCCGGACGGCACGGCTACGCCGTGGAGTTCCGCGCCGTCGGCCCCGACGACCCCGAGGTGGGCCCGCCCACCCAGCTGGCCGTGTTCACCCTGAAAGCCGAGACCGAGACCGAGACCTCAACCGAGACCGCAACCGAGACCGCGAACGAGAAGGGAGCGACGGCCGCATGACCGGCGACACGACCACCGAGACCCGCACCGCACAGGGCCGCACCCTGCCGGTCACCGACCTTTCCCTCGTCGTGCTGATCGGCGCCTCCGGCTCGGGCAAATCCACCTTCGCCCGCCGCCACTTCAAGCCGACCGAGATCGTCTCCTCGGACTTCTGCCGCGGGCTGGTCTCCGACGACGAGAACGACCAGAGCGCCACCCGCGACGCCTTCGACGTGCTGCACTACATCGCCGGCAAGCGGCTCGCCGCCGGCCGCCGCACCGTCGTCGACGCCACCAGCGTGCAGCCCGACGCCCGGCGGCAGCTCGTCGAGCTGGCCCGCGCGCACGACGTCCTGCCCGTCGCCATCGTGCTGGACGTGCCCGAGGAGGTCTGCGCCGAGCGCAACGCCGCCCGCACCGACCGGGCCGACCTGCCGCGCCGGGTGATCCGGCGGCACGTCCGCGAACTGCGGCGCTCCCTGCGCCACCTGGAGCGCGAGGGCTTCCGCAAGGTGCACGTCCTGCGCGGGGCGGAGGAGGCCGAGCGGGCCACCGTCGTCACCGAGAAGCGGCTCAACGACCTGACCCACCTCACCGGACCGTTCGACATCATCGGCGACGTCCACGGCTGCGCCGCCGAACTGGAGACCCTGCTCGGCAAGCTGGGCTACACCGACGGTGTGCACCCCGGGGGCCGCACCGCCGTCTTCGTCGGCGACCTCGTCGACCGCGGCCCGGACAGCCCCGGCGTGCTGCGCCGCGTCACGGCCATGGTCAGGTCAGGCAACGCCCTGTGCCTTCCCGGCAACCACGAGAACAAGTACGGCCGGCACCTCAAGGGCCGCACGGTGCGGCTCACCCACGGACTCGCCGAGACCGTCGAGCAGATGGCCGGCGAGAGCGAGGAGTTCCGCGCCGAGGTGCGGGAGTTCATCGACTCGCTGGTCAGCCACTACGTCCTGGACGGCGGCCGGCTGGTGGTCTGCCACGCCGGGCTGCCGGAGAAGTACCACGGCCGCACCTCAGGGCGGGTCCGCAGCCACGCCCTGTACGGCGACACCACCGGCGAGACCGACGAGTTCGGGCTGCCGGTGCGCTACCCGTGGGCCGAGGACTACCGCGGCCGGGCGGCCGTCGTCTACGGCCACACCCCCGTCCCGGAGGCCACCTGGCTGAACAACACCATCTGCCTGGACACCGGTGCCGTTTTCGGCGGCAGGCTCACCGCGCTGCGCTGGCCGGAGCGGGAGACCGTCGACGTGCCCGCCGAGCGGGTCTGGTACGAACCGGTGAAGCCGCTGCGCACCGAGGCACCCGGCGGGCACGACGGCCGGCCGCTGGATCTGGCCGACGTGCACGGCCGCCGCACGGTGGAGACCCGGCACGCCGGCCGGGTCACCGTCCGCGAGGACAACGCCGCCGCGGCCCTTGAGGTGATGAGCCGCTTCGCCACCGACCCGCGGCTGCTGCCCTATCTCCCGCCGACCATGGCCCCGGCCGCCACCTCGCGGGAGGACGGCTACCTGGAGCACCCGAAGGAGGCGTTCGCGCAGTACGCCGCCGACGGTGTGGCCCGGGTGGTGTGCGAGGAGAAGCACATGGGCTCGCGGGCGGTGGCGCTGGTGTGCCGGGACGCCGACGCGGCCCGTGCCCGGTTCGGCGTCGAAGGGGGCCCGGCCGGCGCCCTGTACACCCGTACCGGCCGGCCGTTCCTCGACGACGCGTCCGTCACCGGGGAGATCCTCGGCCGGCTGCGCACCGCCATCGGCGGGGCCGGACTGTGGGACGAGCTGTCCACCGACTGGATGCTGCTGGACGCCGAGCTGATGCCGTGGTCGCTGAAGGCGTCCGGCCTGCTGCGCTCGCAGTACGCGGCGGTCGGCGCCGCCTCCGGCGCGGTGTTCCCCGGCGCGCTGGCCGCGCTGGAGGGCGCCGCGGCCCGGGGCGTCGACGTCGCCGATCTGCTGGCACGGCACCGGGGGCGGGCCGCCGACGCCGCCGCGTTCACCGACGCATACCGGCGCTACTGCTGGCCGACGGACGGTCTGGACGGCGTCCGGCTGGCGCCGTTCCAGATCCTGGCCGTCCAGGGCCGCAGCCTCGCCGCCCTGCCGCACGACGAGCAGCTCGCGCTGATCGACCGGCTGGTCGAGCACGACGGCACCGGCCTGCTGCACACCACCCGCCGGCTGTACGTCGACACCGCGGACGCGGAGTCGGTGCGGGCGGGCGTCGACTGGTGGCTGGAGATGACCGGCCGGGGCGGCGAGGGCATGGTCGTCAAGCCGCTCGGCGCGCTGGTCCGCGATGCGGAGGGGCGCCTGGTGCAGCCCGGCATCAAGTGCCGGGGCCGCGAGTACCTGCGGATCATCTACGGTCCCGAGTACACCCGGCCCGACAACCTGGCCCGGCTGCGGCAGCGGTTCCTGAACCACAAGCGGTCCCTGGCGCTGCGCGAGTACGCCCTCGGTCTGGAGGCCCTGGACCGGCTGGCGGACGGCGAGCCGCTGTGGCGGGTGCACGAGGCGGTCTTCGGCGTCCTGGCGCTGGAGTCGGAGCCGGTGGACCCCCGGCTGTGACACCGCCGCCGGCCCCGGTCGCGCACGGAGCGTGACCGGGCCCGGTGGTGCGGGCGCACACGGGCGGTGCACGGGGGCACGGGTCCGCGCAAGCGGGGGGTGAACACGCGCCCGGATGGTCAGGATGGAGGCATGGGATTCCATGTCGACTCCGAGGCCGGGCGGCTCAGCCGCGTCATCCTGCACCGGCCGGATCTCGAGCTCAAAAGGCTCACCCCCAGCAACAAGCAGGCCCTGCTCTTCGACGACGTGCTCTGGGTGCGCCGGGCGCGCGCCGAGCACGACGGGTTCGCCGACGTGCTGCGCGACCGCGGCGTCGCCGTCCACCTCTTCGGCGACCTGCTCACCGAGACCCTGGGCCTCCCGGCCGCCCGGGAACTGGTCCTGGACCGGGTCTTCGACGAGAAGGAGTACGGCGTGCTGGCCACGGACCACCTCCGGGCCGCCTTCGAGGCACTGCCCGCCCGCGACCTCGCCGAGGTGCTGGTCGGCGGCATGACCAAGCGGGAGTTCCTGGAGGCGCACGCCGAGCCGGTCTCGGTGCGCTTCCACGCCATGGAGCTGGACGACTTCCTGCTCGGCCCGCTGCCCAACCACCTGTTCACCCGGGACACCTCCGCCTGGATCTACGACGGCGTCTCCATCAACGCGATGCGCTGGCCGGCCCGGCAGCGCGAGACGGTCCACTTCGAGGCGATCTACCGCCACCACCCGCTCTTCCGCGGCGAGGACTTCCACGTCTGGTCCGAGGGGCAGGCCGACTACCCCTCCACGATCGAGGGCGGGGACGTGCTCGTGATCGGCCACGGCGCGGTGCTCATCGGCATGAGCGAGCGGACCACGCCGCAGGCCGTGGAGATGCTCGCCCACAAGCTGTTCGCCGCCGGGTCCGCCCGCACCATCGTGGCGCTGGACATGCCGAAGCGGCGCGCGTTCATGCACCTGGACACGGTGATGACGATGGTCGACGGCGACACCTTCACCCAGTACGCGGGCCTGGGCATGCTCCGCTCGTACACCATCGAGCCGGGCACCGGCGACAAGGAGCTCAAGGTCACCGACCATCCGCCGGAGCACATGCACCGTGCGATCGCCGCCGCCCTCGGGCTCAGCGAGATCCGGGTGCTGACCGCCACCCAGGACGTGCACGCGGCCGAACGGGAGCAGTGGGACGACGGCTGCAACGTGCTGGCCGTCGAGCCGGGCGTGGTCGTCGCCTATGAGCGGAACTCCACCACCAACACCCATCTGCGTAAACAGGGCATCGAGGTGATAGAGATCCCGGGCAGCGAGCTGGGCCGGGGCCGGGGCGGGCCGCGCTGCATGAGCTGCCCGGTCGAACGCGATCCCGTATAAGAATGCCAACAGTCGTATAGTATTCCAGCGGGCTCCCGGCCCGTGTCCCGTGTCCCTGCAGTTCCCCGTATCCCTGGAGCGCCCCCATGGCGACTGTCCCGACCGCCCTCGCCGGCCGCCACTTCCTCAAGGAGCTGGACTTCACCGCACAGGAGTTCCGCGGCCTGGTCGAGCTGGCCGCGGAACTGAAGGCCGCCAAGAGGGCCGGGACCGAGACGCCGTATCTGCGGGGCAGGAACATCGCGCTGATCTTCGAGAAGACCTCGACGCGCACCCGCTGCGCGTTCGAGGTCGCCGCCGCCGACCAGGGCGCCGCCACCACCTACCTGGACCCGTCCGGCTCGCAGATCGGCCACAAGGAGTCGGTGAAGGACACCGCCCGCGTCCTCGGCCGGATGTTCGACGCGATCGAGTACCGCGGCGACAGCCAGGCCAAGGTGGAGGAGCTGGCCGCACACGCGGGCGTCCCGGTCTACAACGGGCTCACCGACGACTGGCACCCCACCCAGATGCTGGCGGAGGTCCTCACCATGACCGAGCACGGCACCAGGCCGCTGACCGAGACCGCCTTCGCCTTCCTCGGCGACGCCCGTCTCAACATGGGCAACTCCTACCTGGTCACCGGCGCCCTGCTCGGCATGGACGTGCGGATCGTGGCCCCGAAGTCCTACTGGCCCGCCCAGGAGGTCGTCGACCGGGCCCGGGAGCTGGCCGGGGCGAGCGGCGCGCGGATCATGCTCACCGAGGACGTCGCGGAGGGGGTGCGGGGGGCGGACTTCGTCGCCACCGACGTCTGGGTCTCCATGGGCGAGCCCAAGGAGGTCTGGGCCGAGCGGATCGCCGCCCTCGCCCCCTACGCCGTGACCATGGACGTGCTGCGCGCCACCGGCAACCCGGGCGTGCGGTTCCTGCACTGCCTGCCCGCCTTCCACGACCTCGGTACCGGGATCGGACGGGAGATCTTCGAAGCCCACGGCCTCGACTCCCTGGAGGTCACCGACGAGGTCTTCGAGTCGCCGCACTCGGTCGTCTTCGACGAGGCGGAGAACCGGCTGCACACCATCAAGGCCGTGATGGTCGCCACACTCGCCTGATCCGCCAGGCTCTATCCTGGCCGGCGGCCCGGAACCACCCCTGTCCGGTGCCGCCGACCGCGACCACCGTCGCGCCCGCACCACCAGAAACGAGCACCACCCGTATGCCCCGCATCAAGTCGCCCCATCTGCTGGTGGCCGAATCCGGCGCCGATCGCGCAGGCCACGGCCTCAAGCGCACGATGGGCCTGTTCCACCTCGTCTGTTTCGGCATCGGTGCCATCGTCGGCACCGGCATCTTCGTGGGACTCTCCTCCTCGGTCGCCGAGGCCGGCCCGGCCGTCGTCGTCTCCTTCGTGCTCGCCGCGATCACCTGCGTGTTCACCGCGTTCTCCTTCGCCGAGCTCGGCGGTGCCATCCCGGTCTCCGGCTCCTCGTACTCCTTCGCCTACGCCGGACTCGGCGAGACCACCGCCTTCCTGGTCGGCTGGTGCCTGCTGCTGGAGTACGGCGTGTCCGTCTCCGCGGTCGCGGTCGGCTGGAGCCAGTACGTCAACGAACTGCTCGACAGCGTCCTCGGCATCCAGCTCCCGCAGGCACTGTCCGCCGGACCCGGCGACGGGGGAGCGGTCAACCTGCCGGCCGTCCTCGTCATCGCCATGGCCGCCGTGCTGCTGGTGCGCGGGGTGCGCGAGAGCGCCCGGGCCACCGCCGCCATGGCGGTCGTGAAACTCGCCGTCCTGGTGGCCTTCGTCGCCATCGGCTTCACCGCCTTCCAGGACGGCAACCTGAGCCCGTTCTCCCCGACCGGTCTCGCGGGCATCGGCGCCGGCACCACCGCCGCCTTCTTCTCCTACATCGGATTCGACGCCATCACCACGGCCGGCGAGGAGGCCAAGAACCCCCGCCGGGACATCCCCGTCGCCATCCTGGTCTGCATCGGGCTGGTCACCCTGCTCTACTGCGCGGTGGCCCTCGCCGCGATCGGCGCCATCGGCGGCGACCGGGTCGGCGGCACGCCCGCCGCGCTCTCCCACGTCGTCGACGAGGTCACCGGCTCCGCGATCGGCGGCGGCGTGGTCGCCTTCGGCGCGGTCGTCGCCATCGCCTCCGTGGTGCTCGCCGTGATGTACGGCCAGACCCGCATCCTGCTGTCCATGTCCCGCGACGGCCTGGTCCCGCGCGTCTTCGAGAAGGTCTCGCCGCGCACCGCGACCCCCGTGGCCGGCACGCTGATCGTGGCCGTGGTCTTCGCGATCCCGGCGGCCTTCGCCCCACTGGACGCGGTGGTCAACCTGTGCACCATCGGCACCCTGGCCATCATGGCCGCCGTCAACATCGCGGTGATCGCGCTGCGCCGCCGTGAGCCGGGCCTCGACCGCACCTTCCGGGTGCCGCTGTACCCGGTCATGCCGCTGCTCGGGGTCGGATTCTGCCTGTACCTGAGCTACGAGACCGGCGTCACGACCTGGCTGCAGTTCGCCGTCTTCCTGGTCGCGGGCCTGCTGGTCTACCTGCTCTACGGCCGGCGCAACTCGCGGCTCGGCCGGACGGCCGAGGTCACACCGGCCGGCGCTGAGCGGGAACCACAGGCAGTCTGAACCAGACCGCCTTGCCGGTGGCGGTGGGGCGGTGCCCGCAGGACGAGCTGAGGGCGCGGATCAGCAGGAGCCCGCGCCCGTGCTCCTGCCAGGGATCGGGCTCGGTGCCGACCGGGAAGGTGAGATCGCCGGGCGGCTCCGGGTCCGGGTCGTGCACCTCGACCTGGCAGCCGGTCGGCAGCAGCTCCACCACCAGCTCTATCGGACCCTCGCCCGGAGTGTGCTCCACCGCGTTGGCGACCAGCTCCGCCGTGAGCAGCTCCGCCGTGTCGCAGTCGGCCGGGTGCTCCAGCTCGGTCAGGGCGGAGCGGACCAGAGCACGGGCCACCGGCACGGCCGCGACGGTGTGCGGCAGCGCGATGCGCCAGGAGGCGGGGGCGTGGAAGCGATCGTGCACGGTCTGTCCGTTCGTGGAGCAGGACACTGCTGTCCTGCTTTCAACCTCATGCATCGTACGGGGCCGCTCCGCCGGACGCGCGCCGGGATGTGCTATCGCGCACTCATGACGACAGTCATCAATAGGTGATAACGTCGGGGTGCAGAGCTCAGTGAGGCCGTGCCCGCCCTAGGAGGCCGCCCGTCATGAGTCCCTTCACCGGCTCCGCCGCCCGCACCGAGGACTGGCGGCATCTGCGCCTCCGCCTCGCCGACGGCGTCGCCACCGTCACCCTGGCCCGCCCCGAGAAGCTCAACGCCCTCACCTTCGGTGCCTACGCCGATCTGCGCGACCTGCTCGCCGAGCTGTCCCGGGAGCGCTCGGTCCGCGCGCTGGTGCTGGCCGGTGAAGGACGCGGCTTCTGCTCCGGCGGCGACGTCGACGAGATCATCGGCGCCACCCTGTCCCTGGACACCGCCCAGCTCCTCGACTTCAACCGGATGACAGGGCAGGTCGTCAGGGCGGTGCGGGAGTGCCCCTTCCCCGTGATCGCCGCCGTCCACGGCGTCGCCGCGGGCGCCGGCGCGGTCCTCGCACTGGCCGCCGACTTCCGGGTCGCCGACCCCACCGCCCGCTTCGCCTTCCTCTTCACCCGCGTCGGCCTCTCCGGCGGTGACATGGGCGCCGCCTATCTGCTGCCCCGCGTGGTCGGCCTCGGCCACGCCACCCGGCTGCTGATGCTCGGCGAGCCGGTACGGGCCCCGGAGGCCGAGCGGATCGGACTGATCAGCGAGCTGACCGACGACGGTCGCGCCGACGAGGCCGCGCAGACCCTGGCCCGCCGCCTCGCCGACGGCCCCGCCCTGGCCCACGCCCAGACCAAGGCCCTGCTCACCGCGGAACTGGACATGCCGCTGGCGGCCTCGGTGGAGCTGGACGCCTCGACCCAGGCCCTGCTGATGAACGGCGAGGACTACGCGGAGTTCCACGCGGCGTTCTCGGAGAAGCGCGCCCCGAAGTGGCGAGGGAGGTAGGGATGCGCACGGCCGAGGGCGACGCGCCGGCCCCGGCGGCGCGCGGCGGTGCCGACCCGCGGCTCCGCCGCGGGGCGCGGCCGGCCCCGCCCCCCCCGCCCCCCCCCCCCCGGGACCACCCCCCGAGCGTCGCCGGGGGCGGGGGGGGCCCCCGGGGGGGCA